>JAIRLQ010000212.1 GCA_031259345.1 Treponema sp. | reverse complement strand
CACCGAAGGGCCGTCCTGGATGGTTCTGGTATCAACGCTTATTTCAAAATTGTAGATATCGTTTTTCTTGTCGTACTTGGGCTTAACAGCGTTATAAACCCTTCCGCCGTCCGTAGAATAATCCAGGCTGGTTACACCGTTGCCGTCCCAGATGGTTCCTTCAATCCGGATCTTCCCCGACACGAGCGCGCCCAGTTCGTGGCTTGTTATTTCGGTTTCCGGCTTTTTGCGATCAAGATTCCAGTAAACCTGATGTATTTTATGCTGCTTTGGCTTAAATTCTTCGGAAATTCCTGAAAGCCCGTTGATATCCACACCCCAGGCGCTTATCGAATACACCCCATCGGGCCATTTGGTATTATCTGAAGTATCCAAAAAATAAGACCAGAACTCCGCTCCTTCCGCGGAAACCCTAACCAGTTCTTCGCCCTTGCCGTCCGCGCCCCGGGTAATTACCAGCTCTACTCTGCCTACCCCGTCATCGTCCACGCAAGTACCTACAATGTTCAGGTTCCCCTGAACATGCATGTTCTCCCTGGGATTGGTTATATTGGCGACAGGAAGATCGGATTCGGGATCAATATAGATATTGTCCGGCCCGGCAATGGTGGTGTTGCCGCCTTTGTCTTTGGCTTCCAGATAAAAATTGTATTTCCCCGTTTTCTTACCTTCGAGATCGACCGACTCGGTAAATCCCGCCGGATTATCCACCTCGTGGGATTCGTTGTCTTTTCTGCCCGCCGCAGACAAAGACATCGCAAAAGCAAAAAAAGTAATCACGAAAACCAGCGTTCTGTTACGCATTGAGAATTCCCCCTTTAGGTCTTATCTTATACTATCGGTAAGTTCTGCTATTATAAAAAAAGAGGTTAATATCAAAACATAATACCTTCCATTGAAAGTATATCACAATTATGAGAAGAATTAAAGATAATTACCCGAAATTCTCAAAATTATTTAATGAAAGCCGCTCCGGCCCCGGAGCATTGCCTGCATTCCCTGGGGATTTTTCCCCAATTTTGACATTTTTTTCATAACCGTTTTCATTTTGTCAAATTTTTTAAGCAGCCGGGCTACTTCCGCTACAGAAGTACCCGATCCGCGGGCAATACGAGCCCGCCGCGAAGGGCCTATCATCAGGTGATTGCCCCTTTCTTTCCTGGTCATAGAAGAAATTATCGCTTCCTGGCGGACAAGATCCGCCTTGTCCAGATCCTCTTCGTTCACCTGTCCGGCCATGCCCGGAATCATCTCCAGCATTTTGGACAAAGAGCCCATTTTTTTTACCGATCGAAGCTGTTCCAGCCAGTCTTCCAGGGTAAAAGTCTCTTTCTCCATTTTTTTCTGAAGTTTAAGGGCATCTTCCTGGTTGATCACTTCCTGGGCTTTTTCCACCAGGCTAACTACATCGCCCATGCCCAGAATACGTCCGGCAACCCGATCCGGATGGAATGGTTCAAAATCTTCGGGCTTTTCGCCGGTACCTACAAATTTAAGGGCCTTTCCGCTTACTGTTTTAAGTGAAAGGGCGGCGCCGCCCCGGGTATCGCTGTCGAACTTGGTCAGCACCACCCCGGTAAGGCCTATTTTTTCATCAAAGGTTTTGGCAATATCCACCGCGGACTGCCCGGTCATGGCATCGGCCACCAGCAAAAGTTCGTCCGGCTTTGACGCTTCTTTTAGCCGGCCAAGTTCCTGCATCATGGGCTCGTCAATCTGCAAACGGCCCGTGGTATCGATAATCATGGTATCAAGCAGGTTCTTTTTCGCGTAATCCAGGGCGGCTTTGTATACCTTTACCGGGTCTGCCGCACCCTCTTCCTTGCAAATAGGCACATCAATCTGCTTTGCCAGCACCGAAAGCTGTTCAATAGCGGCTGGACGCACCAGGTCGCAGGCAACCAGCAGGGGCTTGCGGCCCTCTTTTTTAAGCCGCAACGCCAGTTTTGCCGATGAAGTGGTCTTCCCCGAGCCCTGCAAACCCAGCATTAGTATGGTAGAAATGGTGTCCGGCCCTTTTAATTGAAGCTCCTGGGCGGAACGGCCGTTGGCAAGGGGCGCGGTATCGCCCAAAAAAGAAACCAGCTTGTCGTGCACAATTTTGACAAACTGCTGCCCCGGATCAACCGAGCGCAGAACCTTCTCGCCTTTGGCTTCCTCTATAGTGGAATTAACAAACCGCCTGACCACCCGCAGGTTTACGTCGGCTTCCAGCAGGGCCATCTTGATGGCCTCTACCGCGTCGTCTATATTTTTTTCCGTTATGGTAGACTTTCCCGCCACAAAACGGAAAGCGTCGGATATTTTTTGGGTAAGTTTATCAAACATGGTTTTCCTATTCTCCCATATTGACTAAATTCTGTCAATTTAGTATAAATTATATTCCACGCTGTATTCAAACACACGCAGATGCTTTGCATTAAAAAAATGCGCCGCATAAAATGCGCCGTATCGTACAGATGCACTTAGGAGGAAGATTTATGAGCGCCAGCATCAGGCTCAAGAGGTTCGGAACCAAAAAGCGCCCTTATTACCGGATAGTGGTAATTGACAACAAGGCCCCCAGGGATGGAAAAACCATCGAAGAAGTCGGGTACTATCACCCCATTGAAGCCGAAGAGAAACAGATTTCTTTTGACGCGGATAAAGTCAGGAATTGGGTGGACAAAGGAGCCGTAGTCAGCGACACCGTCCGCGGTTTACTTAACAAAAAAAATTTTTACTTAAATTAAATTTTAATTCCGCCACAATTCTGTTTCCCCAAAGCGTGCGCCCTGTGCGGGTGTATGGATTAAAACAAAGGAGAAGTGCTTATGGAAAAAGATCTGGTTGAATACATCGTTAAAAGCCTGGTGGATGATCCTTCCCAGGTGAATATAAGCGTTGTCGAAGGTCAAAAGTCTACCATTCTGGAACTAAAAGTCGCTCCCGAAGATATAGGCAAGGTAATCGGCAAACGCGGGCGCATTGCCAAAGCCATACGTACAGTACTTATGGCTGCCACTGCCAGAAGCGGCAAACGTACGGAACTGGAAATTCTGGACTAGCGGCCTGTTGCGTTATTAACGGGGCTGCCGGCAGCCTGTTGCGTTTGTAGGTTTTGCGCCCGGATTTTCGGGTTTTATTGTGAAAGAACTATTTGTTATTGCTTTACTTGGCGCCCCCTTTGGGGTTAAAGGCCAGATCAAAGTTCATTCCCTTTCCGGCGAAACGGTTCACCTTGAGCGTGTTGGCAAAGCGCGCCTAAGACAGGACGGGAAAGAAAAAACCTACCGGATAGAAGCTGTTGAATTACTGGGCAAAGATCTGCTTATGAAGTTTGCCGGTATTGACAGCCCCGAGGCGGCCAAAACCCTTACAGGGGCGGAAATTATTGCCCCACGGGAAGAAGCCGCGCCTTTAAAAACCGGAGAATACTACGTCGAAGACCTTAAAGGACTGCGGATACTGTACGAGGGCGAAGAATTGGGACAAATTTGCGATATTATAGAAGGCGGCGGGGGTAATTTGGCGGAAATAGCGCTTCTTTCCGGTAAAAAATACCTTGTTCCTTTTCGGAACGAGTTTTTTGGCGAAATAGATCCCCAAAATGGCTTTGCCATACTGCTCAATACATGGATTTTAGGGTAAATCAGGTGAAATTCACCGTACTCTCCCTGTTTCCTGAGATTATCGACGCCTATTTTTCCAGTTCCATAATGGCAAGGGCTGTCGCCAGGGGCATCGTAGAGTACCGTTCCGTAAACATACGGGACTATGCCGTTGACAAGCACCACAACTGCGACGATGCCCCTTACGGCGGCGGCCCCGGCATGCTTATGCTTCCCGAGCCGGCAAGCCTGGCGCTCGAAGCGGTCGGGGCGCTTAAAAAAACCAGCGCCCCGGAAACGGGAAAACGCCCGCCGGAAAAAGGCGG
>JAIRLQ010000199.1 GCA_031259345.1 Treponema sp. | reverse complement strand
GGACGGCAATCAGACGCTTTCCTCCATTAGGAAGGGCTTTTTCTTTTATCGAATCATCATGCTCTACAATGTAAAATGTGCCCTTATCAACAGGAATATCATTTCCCTTTACGTCAAAGCCCGGCCTGCCTTCCGCAATAGGCGTGGAAAATTCAACAAGAGCGGCGCCGGCAAGAACTTGTACGGTACGGCCGCTTCCTTCGCCAACGTCGTCCTCGCCCGAAATCCACGGAGGATTCACCGGAACAAGCCATTTTATCGCACAAGCTCCCTTTGCCACAGGGGGTTCCCCCCGGGCCACAGTTATCCCCGAAACGCCTCCCCGGGCTTTGGCAAGGGCGCAGGCTTTTTTTATGGTTTCGGCGCGCACACCTTTTTTTATACCCAGGGCGGCAAGAACTTTAAGGGCATTTTCCGGCGTAAGGGGAACCCCCGCGCCGGCTTCGGGGACAAAATCCGCCTTGGCCTCCATTGCGTCTTCAGAAATGTGGACGGCAATCTTAGCGTCCCGGCAGTCAATTATTTCGGCTTCAAAATATCTTTCGGCGGCTTTGATTAACAAGAGTCCGGTCCGTCCGGCGCTTATAACTGCCCCATGCTGCTCAATCCCCTGAAAAAGCTTGAGCTCGGGATCGTTCCCCGGAAGCCCGGGAATCAGATTACCGTAAATATCCTTTCCCGCTTCACCTTCCTGCGATGAAGTTATTTCCCCAAGCTTTGCGCCTTTTTCAACAAAGGCGGCGCCTGTTATTTCATCTATGGAAACGCCTTCTCCATGAACCGGCCTGCGCCACGCCTTAAGCCTTGCCAGAATCGGCTTCATTTCATCTTCGGAAAGAAGGGCGGCCAAAACCTGAACTTCGCGATCCTTGCCCCTTGTTGAGGGCGTTCCCTCGGCAAGAACATAGCCTTCGAGCTCAACGTCTTTTCCCTGTACAAAGGCATTTATGTCGGCCTTTAGTTTTTCCGCGTCAAAACCCTGAACTTTTGAATTTTTAATCGCCAGGCTGACGGCCTTCATTTCCAGGGGCTGATAACCCGCGGTTCCCTTTCTTAAATACAGCAGCGCCCTGGTTTTGTCTTCGTTGATGTCTACCCTGACAGCCGCTTCTTTTGCCTCAACCAGAGAAAAGGCTTCAAGGGGGATGCCATTACTTGCGGCCTCGGCAATCGTCTTATCCAGGGAAGCGGCATTGATAAACGTGTCTTCCGCCGCGCCCTGGGTTTTTGCTTCGGCAAAGATCTCTTGGGCGGTAGGCAGGGCAAAGCGGGCGTCCCCGGGCTCAAAGTTAAAAAAGCGGGTAAGCCCGTCGGCGCCGGTTTTTATTTCCCAGCTTGGTTTTGCAAAGGGAACCAAATCGGCCCAGTTACCGCCGATGCGGATAAAACCGGAGGCCTGGGCTACAAGACTGCCCTTATCGCGGATAATGCCCGCCCCCAAAAGAAAGCTCGTATCCTCCAGTACCGCGGGCTGCAGGGGTTTTCCAAACACGTTTTTGCCGGGCTTGCCCGGTTTGGGGGGTACCGCTGTGCCGAGCTTTTTCCCCTTGCCGGTATATTTAATTTCTTTAGGCTGGGGATCTACCGTAGCTTTTTCCCGGGTTTCTTTTTTGTCCCAGCTAACAAGGATTTCTTCCTTGCCGGGCATAAAAGGCAGGGCGCCGGGTTTAATCACCTTTTTTTCATTTTTGATTTTTTCAACTTTGATACGGTACAGTTCAGGAGCCTTTGCCTTAGACAGGGTTTCTTCCTGGTAAGGCGCCAGGTCTGCGGGAACGGGCAGATCCTCCCAGGTGATGGTTTCCGGAACAGGGTCTTCCGGCAGAACGCCCTGGCAGACAAGCAACTCCATGGGGTCTTTTGTTTTTGTCTTGGAAGCCTTTTGTAAAAAAGACTCAAGAACCGCCGGACTGGGGAGGGGGCTTAAATTCTTTTCCTCCGCCAGCTTGTTCACCGCCGAAACATCCCAGCCCATGCCATTATCGTCCGGAACAAAAACAAGCTTTGCTTCCGTCTCTTGCGGATTGATGGAAATATCAATGCTGCCTTTGGCGATAATTGCTGCCATAAATTTCCGTTACGGTTTATACCCCTTGGCCATAGCCTCTGAAAGTTTTAGTTTGAGGAAATTATTTTCTTTCCTGATTTTCGCAAGTTCAAGCTGCTGTGATTTAACGGTCTCCACAAGATCCCCCGGTGAAAACGCCCCGGAATGGAGCAGGTCTTCCACATAGTCTATCTTATTTTCAAAATCAACTTCCGCCTCGACGCCCGCTTCCTGAAAACTGTTTTCAATTTCGCTGGGGTCGAGAACACTCCCCTCTTCATCGGAAGAGAGGATCTTGTCGGCAATGCGGTAGACTGCCTGGGAAAGGATCGAGTTGGGTTTGTAAAGCACTACAGGCAGCCGTGAAGAAAGCGCCGTATCCTGCACGCCGTCACGATACACCACCCCAAGATGTTCAATCTTTAGATCCAGGTATTCTTCGCAGGAACGGCGTATCTTCATTGCCACATCGGCGTCTTTGGGATCATCAATCATGTTCATAATAAGCCGGGGGTGAAGGTTTTCGATATGGGCCATAAATTTTTCGTGGGACGCGGGATCGATTTTTTTTATCTCCGGAAGCATTTTGGGGATATAGAGCTTCTGCGCCCCCGAGCCATCTTTCCGCGCCTGTTCAAGATAGGCCCGCGCCTTTGTACCTTTACCAAAGACAGTGAACATAAGGCGGAACACGGTATTTTTAAGGAAGACATACGCATTCAGCACAGCGGTTACTGCCGGCGCGGACACCACAATACCCTGGCCGGAAAGCAAAAAGAAATCCAAAATGGACTGATGAGTCCCCGCTCCCAGATCCAGGACAAGTATGTCGGTTTCGCTCTTTAATGCCAGAAGCCGTTTGACCAGCGCTTTAAGCTGAAAGCTCTTGAGGTTGGCAGTACCGGGAATCTCGGTGTCCCCGGGAATAAAGCGCAAACCCCGGATATCCGTATCGGCAATTACCGCGTTAAAATCGCTTTTGGTATCGTTAAGAAAGGTACCAATCCCTGTTCGCGGGGACTGGTGCCCCAAAACCAGATGGAGGTTCGACGCCCCCAGGTCCAGATCCGCCAGAATCACCCGCTGCCCTGCCTGGGCAAAAGCCACCCCCAGATTTGCCGCTATGAGGGATTTGCCAACCCCACCCTTACCGCTCGCTACCGGAATTATTCGCATCACATTCCTCCGCCTCTCCCGCAGTTTTTTGAAACCCTGTTTCAACAAACAGTTTCTCTGTAATTACCCGTGTACCGGGCTGCTTTATTTTATTGAGCAAAATCCATCCCATAAAGATGGAGAACACATCCCCCAGGCTCAACACAAAGCTGCCGCCCAAAAGCGCCAGCTCCCGGGTAAAAGTGTCCAGCCTAAGGGCAAAGTACACTCCCAGTTGGGCAGGACTAAAGGAAAAAACAGCCCAGGCATAAAAAGCCGCAAGGGCTATCACCTTCCCCGCAATATATAGGGGGAGGTATTTTTTAAATTCATCCGGAGCGACCAAAAGGAACAGGGTCATCAGGGGATAAAGGGCATTTGGCGTTACATACACCAGATACGGGAATATCCCGTTCATTCGGGCTCCCTCCAGAGGTGAAAAAAACATAAAAAGCGCCGTCAATGCCAGAAGCCTTAGACAGTCCCAAAGAAACATCACGGTCCGAAGGGGTTTATAAATTTCCATTAGTGTTCAGCCCGCGAAAACTTCGTTTAAATTAATCGAAAGCCCTTTAAGGGCTGTGGAAGGGAGGGCCGCACCGGAATTATAGGCCCTTCCTGCATAGGCGCCGTTCTGCAGGGTAAAGGACTGCACGGTTTTTGATTTTGGGGACACGATCCAGTATTCCTGTACCCCGGCTTCCATGTAAAGGTTGAATTTCCGCACATATTCATCGGCAGTGTTTGAAGGGGCAAGAACTTCCACTGCCAGATCCGGCGCGCCCCGGCAGCCTTCGGGGCCCCGTTTTTTTTCATCGCAGATAACGGAAATGTCCGGCTGAACTACCGTATTGTCGCTTTCGTCCTCTTCGTAGAAGAGCCGTACGTCATAGGGCGCCTGGCGCGCCTTGCAGGGTTTGCCGTGTAAATAATTTGCTATTTGCCGGAAAAGTTCCCCGCTGATCGCCTGGTGGAAATCGGTGGGGGCTGCTATGGCATATACGATTCCGTCAATGAGTTCAAAACGTTCGCCCTCGTCCGGTTCCCAGGCCTTGTAATCGGCGTAGGTAAACCGGCGTTCCTCGTCGAGTATTTTTCTTGCCGTGTCACTCATGGTGTAAGTATAAACCGAAAAAATCTTCCGGTAAAGGTACTATGGTTTGATTTTACGATGATACATTACGAAGCGGCGGCCGCGGTGAGACAGCGAAAAAGTAACCGGAAAGAGGGGTTTGAGGCATTCGCCGCCTACCCCCGCGGATGCTTAGAAACCTCCGAAGTCAGCCTTTTTTCTATTTGTTCCGCCGTATATCCCTGCCGTATAAGATCCAGGATAGTTTCCCGTTCTTCTTCTATGCCCTCTTCCCGGCCTTCTTCCCGCCAGATCACTTTGGCGTCATCAATGTTCCATTCCGTTAACAACATATTGATTACCTCCGAACTGTGTTTTATTAAAAATACGCTGTCCTTGTAATTGGAGTTTACGCTCATGGATACAGTTTAACCCAAAAGCCGGATTGTCGCAACGTGGCTTATGGTTCGTTTTGCGTGGCGCAACGTGCCGCAAAAGCATTTCCTCCGTAATCCAAACAGGACGCCCGGGCGCTGCCCCGGCTGGGTGCTAGATGGACGAAACTCCTCCCGCGCTTCGCGCCAATTATTGTGTTACGTTTATTGTCTTAGGGTTACGTTTTCTGCGTATGACATGTTCCTGGTCGTCGTTTCGCCATACGCGCCGCAAAAGCATGTACTCCGTAATCCAAACAGGACGCCCGGGCGATTCCCCGGCTGGGTGCTAGATGGTCAAAACTCCTCACGCGCTTCGCGCCATTGTTTGTGTTACGTTTATTGTCTTAGGGTTACGTTTTCTGCGTATGGCATTATCCTGGTCGTCGTTTCGCCATACGCACCGCCGGGGAAGCCGCCCGGCGTCCTGTTTGCGTTATCGGCAAATGCGTTTGCTTGTGATGGGGGCGGGAGCGGCCTCGCCCAATAAAGCGCGGCGGTACATCGCCCTGCGTCAACCCCCCCGGCGTCCTGTTTGCGTTA
>JAIRLQ010000136.1 GCA_031259345.1 Treponema sp. | reverse complement strand
GATAGCTGGCGGCGCCTGAAAGATAGCTGGCGGCGCCTGAAAGATAGCCGGCGGCTCCTGAAAGATAGCTGGCGGCGCCTGAAAGATAGCTGGCGGCGCCTGAAAGATAGCCGGCGGCGCCTGAAAGATAGCCGGCGGCGCCTGAAAGGTGGATTGCAGGAACTCTTGAATAGAGATATAATATAAACGCCTTCCTTAAAACCGGAAGGCAGGAGGCAGTTATGGGTGGAAAATCCCTTATCCCCCTCGGCAAGGCCGAGTATGACAGGTTTTTCGGAAATATCGTACAGTATACCGAAATGATGTGCGCGGGCGAGAGCCCGCGGTGGACGCACATCCCGCCGGGGGAGCGGACGCTCCTCTCGGGCGCCTTCGTGGACTGGCACACGGCGTATCTCCGCACCCTCGTGCCCCACATCAAGGCGGACACGGAGGCCATGAAGGCGGCCTTTAACCGGAGCAAGAACGTCCTTTCCCGCTTTATCCACGTCTGGTTCCGGGGCTTCCCGGATATCGTAACGGCGGATCACCTGGCGAACGTGGACATCGCCCCCATCGACCACACCCGCACCCCAGGCGGCAAGCCGTCCACCCGGCCGGTTTTCCATATCAGGGTGAAGGATACGCGCCTTTTGGCCATCGACTTTAAGGACGAGGCGGGCGCCGGCAAGGCGCGGCCCAAAGGCATGAACGGCGCGCTTATTTCCCTGGCCATCCGGGACGAGCCCCCGGTGTCGCCCGAGGAGTTAACCGACCGCAGGATGCTTGCCACCCACAGGCCCTTCCCGATCACTTTCCGGGAGGAGGACCGGGGCAAAACGGTCTACATCGCCATGCAGTGGCAGAGCAGCGGCGGCGTCCTGGGCGATTTTACGGAAATTCAGTCGACGATTGTGCCTTGACAAAATCCGCCATCCATGACGCCGCCTTTGGCGGCAGAGGAAGCGCCCCCGCCATATTCCCGCTTCTTTGTCTTTATACTATAATTGCTGAAGCCGTATGGAGGAGTGATCATGGTTGAGGTCTTTAAAGAAGGAATCTTTCTTTATAAAGGAAGGGAAATACTTAAAGATACTTTGGAGAATCAGGGCAGAATAAAAAGCCTTGGGCTTAAGAAGGATGAAGGGCGGAAAGGGACCATCGCGTCCCGGATAATTACGGCCCATTCGTCAGGCGGGGACGATAAAAACCTTCATCTTAAATTTGACGCTTTGGCTTCTCACGATATTACCTATGTAAACATCATACAGACCGCAAAGGTTTCGGGGCTTAAAGAATTTCCTGTGCCTTATGTACTTACCAACTGCCATAACTCCCTTTGCGCTGTTGGGGGCACCATAAACGAGGATGATCACAGGTTCGGCCTTCAGGCAGCCAAACGTTATGGCGGCATTTTTGTGCCCCCGCATCTGGCGGTGATTCATTCCTATTTACGCGAAGAAATGGCCGCCTGCGGAAAAATGATCCTTGGCAGTGACAGCCATACCCGCTTTGGCTCTTTGGGCTGCATGGGCGTTGGCGAAGGCGGCGGCGAACTGGTAAAACAGCTCCTTGGCCGCAGTTACGAGATGGCGTATCCCAGGGTTATTGCCGTCTATTTAAGCGGAAAGCCCCGCCCCGGCGTCGGTCCCCAGGACGCGGCGCTGGCCATAATCGGCGCGGTTTTTAAAGACGGCTTTGTAAAAAACGCGTGTCTTGAATTTGTCGGCGACGGCATCGCCAATCTTCCGGCGGATTACAGGGCGGGTATTGACGCCATGACCACCGAGACCAGCTGCTGGTCTTCTATCTGGGAAACCGACAGCGTAGTTAAGGATTATCTTATAAAGCACAACAGGGAAAAGGATTTTACGATGCTTTGTCCCAAAGACGCGGCTTATTACGACGGCCTTATCAAAGTGGATCTTTCAACGCTAAAGCCGATGATAGCCCTGCCTTTCCACCCAAGTAATGTCTGCGAACTGGACGCCCTTTTGGCTAACCCCGCCGACATGTTACGCCAGGTGGAAAAGGACACGGCGGAACTTATCGAAAACCCGAACATCAAATTAAAGCTGACCGACAAAGTTACTTCCGACGGCCGCATTCGGGTTGACCAGGCTGTAGTTGCGGGATGCGCCGGCGGAACCACGGACAATATAATGGCTGTTCATTCCATCTTTGGCGGCCATAGTTCCCGGGGCGGTGAAGGCAACGAAGGTTTTACCTTTTCCATTTATCCCGGGAGCCAGAGCGTGCTTCTGGAGCTTGGGGAAAACGGCGCCCTGGCCGGCCTTTTAGCCCGTGGCGTCATCGTAAAGACCGCCTTTTGCGGCCCCTGTTTCGGCGCAGGCGATGTGCCTGCCAATAACGCCCTCTCCATAAGGCATACAACCCGGAACTTCCCCAACCGCGAAGGTTCAAAGCCTTCGGGGGGGCAAATTTCTTCGGTGTGCCTTATGGATGCAAGGAGCATCGCGGCAACGGCTTTGGCGGGCGGCTATCTTTCTTCCGCCGAAAATCTTGACTACGAAGAATGGCGCGGTCCCTATAGCTACCCTTGCGGCCCCTATATAGCCAGGGTGTACAACGGCGCCGGAAAGCCCGATAAAAACGCCGAGTTGATTTACGGCCCCAACATCAGCGACTGGCCGCCTATGGATAAACTGGGAAACAATCTTCTTTTAAAAATCGTTTCGTACATTACCGATCCGGTAACCACAACCGACGAACTTATCCCCTCAGGGGAAACTTCGTCTTACCGTTCCAATCCCCTGGGCCTTGCGGAGTTTACCCTGTCCAGAAAAGATCCCCTTTATGTCGGCAAAGCCAAAAAGGTTAAGGCCGCCGCCGAGTCCCTTAAAAACGGCGCGGACGGCAGTGAAGGCGGCGGCGCGGACAGCAGTGAAGGCGGCGGCGCGGCGGCTTTTCTTCCGGAACTGCCCCAGGTCTTAAAAACCATTAAAGGCATAAGCGGGATGTCCGGCCTTGAAAGCCGGGATTTACAGTTGGGATCGGCGATTTTTGCGAAGAAACCCGGCGACGGCAGCGCCCGGGAACAGGCCGCAAGCTGCCAGCGGGTTTTGGGAGGGCTTGCAAACTTTGCCTGTGAATACGCCACCAAGCGTTACCGTTCAAATCTTATCAACTGGGGGATACTGCCCTTTGTCGCTCCGGCCCAGGCTTTTGAGAACGGAAGCTATGTTTTTATTCCCGGAATTTCCGAAAAGATACGGGCTTGTTCGCCGGTCCTTGACGGGTGGGTTATCTCTCCGTCCGGAGGGGAAGCCAAAGCGCTGCAATTTACGACCCCGCTATTTACCGGCGAAGAGCGGGATATAATACTGGAAGGCTGTTTAATCAACTTTAACAGAACGGCTTAACGCGGCGGGTTTTGGGGATTATTGCTGAATGTTTTCGTTTTGGGAAACCTGCGCCTGACGCAGCATCCTTCTAAACGCCGAGTTGGGTTTTTTGATCTCCCTGGAACCTCTTGTGATTTTACACAGCGAAAGCCCCAGGTTTTTTGCAATAATGCGCTGGGGCACCTTCCTGTCCAAAGCTTTAACCAGGGCCCAGCGATCCGCAATGTCGGCGGTTTCCGCCGGGGTAAGGAGTTCCAGGAGAAAATCCTTGACAAACTGGGCATCTTCTGTTTTTGCCAAAGCAAAGGAAATCTCGGAAAGATTTTCGTTTATCGCCGGATCATTGATTTTCATGATCTTATTATATACCCCTTTGCGGGTTTTTAAAAGCAATTTTTTACAAAAGTTCAAGTATTTCTTCGGGCTTGTTTACAATAAAACGCGCGCCGGCTTTTTCGATTATTTCCCTGGAACGGTAACCCCAGCTTACCCCTACAGGGAGACATTCGGCATTTAAGCCTGTCTCTATGTCAATTTCGGAATCCCCGGCAAAAATAACTTCCCCCGGAACAAGGCCGAGTCTTTCGATAATGTCCCAGGCGCAGGCCGGGGCGGGTTTCCGGGGCTGTCCTTTTACTTCGCCCTGAATAACATCAAAGAAAGCTTTGGGAAAAAGGCCGGAAATAACAAGCCGGGCTACACTGTCAGGTTTATTGGTAAGCACAGCGGTTTTTATCTTTCTCTGCTTTAGGGCTGCCAAAAGGTCTTCTATGCCGGGATAAGGCCGGGTATAAACCAGGGGGTTTTCGTGGTATTGGGCGGCAGCTTCGGCAGCCAATTCCGCCGCAAGCGCCTCTGTTCTTGACGCTTCGGGAAGGCAAAGAAAGGCAAGGCGTTTTATTCCCCAGCCAACCTTTGACGCATATTCTTCCGGGGGCAAAGGGGGAAACCCGCGCTTTTCATGAGCCGTGTTCATGGATGCCGAAATATCGCCCAGGGTATCTACTAAAGTACCGTCGCAGTCAAAAAGTACGCCTTTGTATTTCATTGTTTTAGGCGTCTTTTTGCGAATATGGCGCCGCCGTTCTTCATACTCATACGCAGAGTATACCGTGTTTTGCCAAAATCATCCAGCAATTCCGGGCAAAAGCATTTAGGCCGGGTAATTAGTGTCTGTCCATAAAGTCGGTTACTTTACGGACAGAACTTTGCATTTGCTCCCGTTTTGTACCAAAACGGTGCGCAAAATGCATTTTATAAGGTAGTCTGTCTATAATGTGTCCACATTATAGACAGACACTAATTAGTGCGATAAACGCGGAAAAGCATCACGTCCCCGGCGCCAAAAAGCTTGACGCTTTTATCCGCGGCGCGCTTTATCAACGCGGGAGCGGTTCCGGCGGCAAGCCCGCCCCAGGTTACGATTTTTTCTATTATAAAATTGTTGCGTTCCAAAAGGGCTTTTAGGGTTTTAACGGAAAAAAGATACAGATGATCAAAAATGGCCGAACGCCAGCGGCTTTTAAAAAGCCTTGCCTGGAAGCCGTCGATGTTGGGGGTAGTAACAATAAAAACGCCCCCCGGGGAAAGGATACGGTAAACTTCCCGGACAAAGGACGCGGGGTCATTCAGGTGTTCTATTAAATGGGACGCCAGAACCGCGTCAAAATAGCTTTCGGGGTAGCGGCATGCTTCCAGGGGAAAGGGCCGGACATCAAGGCCGCGCTTTTCCCGGGCATATTTTGCCTGGGGTATGGAAAGCTCACAGCCGCTGCATTCCCAGCCCGATTTTTGAAGTTCCCCAAGCAAAGCTCCGGTAGCGCAGCCGGCATCCAGTACACGCATCTTGCGGACTGCGGCTTTTCCCCCGGACAGGGTAAGGCGGTTTTTTAACGCCTTTTCAAAATCCCAAAAGCCGGCGTCTTCCAGGGCCAAAAGCTGAAGCGCAAGAAAAGGTTTTTCGTGGGAAAGTTCGTAGGAAAGGTATTCTTCCCCAAAGCCGCCGTTGTCAAAGCCGTTTTGGCCGCCGTAACGGCGCCTCACCCTGGCGGGCAGCGGCTGAGGGTTCATTTGCACAAGGCCGCATCCGGCGCAGCGCACGTAGGAAAAGCCTTCACATTCCAGGGCATCATCAAACAGATTTCCCCCGCAAATGGCGCAGGGGACAAGGGCCTTTTCTTCATCGACAGCCGGGGTTGACCAGGTTTTTAAAGGAGGCCGTTTATTCATCAGCTTTGCTTATTCTATTTGCAGCCTGAACACGGCGCGCCGGGAATTGCCGGCAATATCCTGGGCAATTATTTCCAGAGTAGCCTGACCGCGGGTTAAGCGAATTTCCCCGGTTTGCCAGGCGGGGTAGGGCGCAAAAACTTCCCTAAGCGGAATAAGCCCGTTCCGGTATACCATAAGTTCCCCGTTCCGGGCGGAATAGGTCTCAAAAGTCAACGCGCTGATTTCGGTCCCGTTAACCGAACATACAATGCGGTGGGGCGCCAGGGGGTATTCGTCCGGCCTTAACATGGTATCATTTGCCTCTACAGTGATGGTGTACCTGCCCTGGCTTAGGGTTCTTGTTTGGGCGGGATTTATGACAACGCCCTCACTGCCGGTTAGAGCGACCGAAAGAATCGACGGAGGGCGGATGTCTTCCTGGGCGGGAATAATCATTAAAGGATTAATCCAGCGCCTTTCCCGGCG
>JAIRLQ010000113.1 GCA_031259345.1 Treponema sp. | reverse complement strand
GGTAAACGCGGCGGCGGTCTCTTCGGGCATTTCAAAGTAACCTTTCATCACCACCGGGCCTTTAACGGCTACTTCGCCGACTCCCCTTTCATCAGGGTTTAAAATCTTCATCTCAATTCCGGGGATAATTTTGCCGACCGAGGTTTCTTTATAGTGTTCAATGGGATTCAGGTTGATGATAGGGCTGGTTTCGGTAAGGCCATAGCCCTGGACAAAGTCTATGCCCAACTGGTTAAATTTGCGGAATACCGAAGGCGCAAGGGGGCCGCCGCCGCAAATGCAGGTTCGCATGGACGCCAGGGAGGCCTGGTTTAACACGGCATGGAACAATTTTTTGCCGGGGTTTACTTTGAATACTTTTTTGACAAAGCCCGAAAACGCCATCAGGGCGCTGATGATTCCGTAAACTATCGGGCCTTTTGCGCGTATGCCCCGCAGTATGCCTGCCAAAAGTTTGTTGAAAAGCATGGGCACGCCCAGGAGCATGGTAACTTTCCCTTCTTTTAGCTCTTTAAGCATTACCGGGGTTACCATTTTTTTGCCAAAAACCACTTCCGCGCCGGTGGAAATGGTTTCGATAAACACCGCCAGCATGGTGTACGCGTGATGTATGGGGAGAATAGCGTAAAAAACGTCTGTGGGGTACACCGGGAAGGGGGTGCCTTGGGCCAGGTAACAGTCGGATACCAGGTTCCGGTGGGTCAGCATGACGCCTTTGGGCACGCCTGTGGTGCCGGATGTAAACAAAACCGCCGCCAGATCGTTCTCGGCCGCTTCTTCAATTTCCGCCTGGGGGCCGTCCAAATCGTAGACATAATTCCCTTTCCCTTTTTTTAGGGAAATGATTTCCCGCAGCTTTCCCGCGTTTTCCTGGTAATAGTCGAATTTTTCCTCGTCTACAAAAAGGATTTTTGCGTGGGATGTTTTTATCAATAAATCGGTTTCGTCATTTTTAATCTGATAGTCGATGGGCACAACGGTCGCGCCCGAAAAAACGATTCCCAGAAAGGCGATAGCCCATTCGGGGGAATTTTTCCCTGTAACGGCGACCATGTCGCCTTTGTGTATGCCTTTGCTGTGGAGGTAGCGGGCTGTTTTTTCGATAATTGCCAGGGATTCGTTGTAATTAAGGGTGATTCGTTCGGGATCAAACACGGTAAAGCAGGGGCGTTCTCCAAAACGTGATGTTATGATGCGGTACATTTCCGGCAGGGTGGGCCACTCGCCTGTAAAAGTTTTTCCCCGGTATTCATCTAAAAAAGCCCAGGGTGTAAACGGTTTGTCCATACTAAACTCCTTCCTTGTTCCAATTGTTGTGCTATCATGTTAGTATAGTATCATGAAAGAAATAAAAATGCGAGGCATTTCTAAAATTTCGGTTTTTTGGAGAGCGGGTTTTAACGCGGCGTTTTTCTTTTTTTTGTTAATGCCGTTAATGTATGCGTTTTGTTCCTGTTCCGCCAATGTTGAAGGGGTTTTAAAAGAGGGGGGCGCCGCCGATCTTGCGGTTAAAACCAGCCTGGAGCCCCGCATGACAGACCTTATCCGGCGTTTTCAGGTTATGATGGGGGAACCGGGTTCCGCCGCCCTGATTCTGGACGGGCCGGCTATAAGCCGGTCCATGGCTTCGGCGCCCGGGATTGAGTCGGTTTTCCTTGCGAATGACGGGCCGGCCGGTCTTGACGGGGCGGTCAAGGTAAAAAGTGCCGGGGATTTCCTGGCCGTTGCGGGCAGGTCGAAAAAATTTGTTACGTTTACGGAAAAGTCCGGCTCAAGGCCGTCGGGGCAGCTTGTGATAGCCCTTGACCTGGAAAGCGCTCCGGAGCTTATTTCCCTGCTTTCCGGGGACGCGGCGGCGTATCTGGCGGCGCTTAATGCTCCGGCCGCTTCGGGCGATGCCCAATCCCGGCAGGAATATCTCCTTTTTGTCGCGGCCCTGTACGGCAAGCCCATTGCCGACGAGATTTCCGCCGCGAAAATCCACGCTGTGCTGGACTTTCCGGGGCCTGTTACTTCAATTCAGGGCGGGGTTTCTTCGGGAAACCGGGCTGTCTTTACCGTCCCGCTTTTGGATTTGCTGGTTTTGGATAAACCCCTGCGCTACGAAGTAAATTGGTAGCCTGTTCTAAACACGGGCCGGCGCCTCCCGCCGAATCGGGGGCTTTTTTTACCGCCCCTTCCAAAACTGAAGTTTTGGGAAAGCTTCTGTTTAAAATGAGAATTGCTGTTTCCTGTAATTTTTTACTTGCGAAAATACGCTTTACATTATAGAATTATAAAATTGGCGTAAACGAGGCTGTTCCATCGAACCTCCGGTTCGCTTTCAGTTTTTGGAACACTCTCTTTAGCTCAAGCTAAAAAATTTTATTTACTATGGGGGTATCCATGACAGCGGCAAAAGCTGGACCGGGGAATATTTTGTTTCCCCAGGAATTGACATCTTTTATTGATGAATGGAAGGTTAAACCCGGCAGTCTCATTATGATCCTTCATAAGACTCAGGAAACCTTCGGTTTTATTTCCCGGGAAGCGGCGGAAAAGCTGGCCATTCTTTTGGGAATTCCCCTGGCCCGTATATACGGGGTAATCACCTTTTACCACTTTTTCAAGACTACCAAACCCGGCAAGCACAAGATTTCCGTGTGCCTGGGGACTGCCTGCTATCTTAAGGGCGGCCAGGATCTTATCGGGGAAGCCCGGGAGATTCTGGGCCTTTCGCAGGAGGGGGACGTTACCGAGGACGGTCTGTTTTCCATAGATCCGGTGCGCTGTGTCGGTTGCTGCGGCCTGGCCCCGGTAATGACTGTGGGAAACGATACCTACGGTAAACTTACCAAAGAAATGATCCCAGAGATAATCGCCAAATACCGTAACTAAAGTGAGTAGCTAATTGCACTTTACATTAGCCGATCTGGTAACCGATATTACCCAGAATGCTGCCGAGTCGGGGGCTTCCTGGGTAGATCTGGAAATCAGGGAGGCCGAAAATGGCGTAAACGGGAACGCGGAATTCCGCTTTACTGTTAAAGATAACGGTAAGGGGATGACGAAAGATGAACTTGAGCGTATTCAGGATCCTTTTGTTACCGATGGCATTAAGCATCCGCACCGCAAGGTGGGTTTGGGTGTTCCTTTTCTAATTCAGACGGCGGAAGCTTCCGGCGGCGGCTGGAAGATGGCTTCCGTTAAAGCCGGCGGGGCGGACGGAGGGACCACCGTGAGCGCCTGGTTTGACTTGACCAATGTGGACACTCCGCCTGTGGGGGATGTTTCGGGGATGTTTCGGACGGTAATGCTTTTTGAAGGGCCCGGCGAAATTGTGATCCGGCGTTATAACGGCCTGGATGGCAAAGATGTTTCTTACGAAGCCCGAAAAAGCGAGCTTGCTGAGGTGCTGGGCAGTTTTGAAGATGCCGAATCTTTGATTCTGCTGGATCGTTATTTGCGATCCCTGGAAGAAGACGAAGAAGATTATTTATAGAAGAAAATTGATATAGGAGAAAGAACAATGGCTAAAATGAGTTTGGAAGAGTTAAGAAAGCTGAGGGATTCAAAAAAGACGGATATCCAGCGGCGCGAGGCCGAAGGCAAAGAAATTCAGGTAATTGTCGGTATGGGTACCTGCGGAATCGCCGCCGGGGCAAAAACAACCCTGGATTCCTTTATCAACGCGCTGGACGAAAACAAGCTGATTGATCAGGTGCTGGTGCGCCAGACAGGCTGCATGGGTCTTTGCCATTCCGAGCCCACGGTAGAAGTGATTTCGCCGGGTATGCCCAATGTGATTTACGGCAAGGTTGATGCCTTGGTAGCAAAAGAAATTGTGCAAAAGCACATACTTGGACATGAACTTTTGGATAATCATATCCTCAATCGGCCTGCCGCCGATATCATGAAATAGGAGAGGAATATGGCATATAACCACTTTATTCTATGCTGTGGGGGCACGGCTTGCGAGTCCAACAAAGGCAGGGAGATCTGCGAAGCGCTTATTAAAGAAGCCAGGGCCCAGAATGTTACCAATGAGGTGCAGATTGTTCAGACCGGCTGTTTTGGTTTTTGTGAACGGGGTCCCATTGTTAAAGTGCTGCCCGAAGAATCTTTTTACGTTGACGTAAACCCCGAAGACGCAAAAGAGATTATCGCCGAGCAGATCGTCAAGGGCCGGGAAGTCAAACGGCTTCTTTACCAGGAAGATGCGGCCAAAAAAGAAAAGACCGCTGTGGAAGACATCCAGTTCTACCAGAAACAGTTTCGGGTGGTTTTAAGAAACTGCGGTGTCATAGACCCCGAAAACATCGATGAATACATAGCCCGGGACGGCTATTCCGGCCTTGAAAAAGTCCTTGCCGAATGGACTCCCGAACAGGTTATTGAGGAAGTAAAAATTTCGGGTCTCCGGGGCCGGGGCGGCGCGGGTTTCCCCACCTGGCTTAAATGGGATTTGGCGCGCAAGGCTTCCGGCGATGTCAAGTACGTCATTTGCAATGCCGACGAAGGCGATCCCGGCGCGTATATGGACAGGTCCACTATTGAAGGCGATCCCCATAGCGTTATCGAAGGCATGATCACCGCCGGTAAAGCCATTGGCGCAAACCAGGGTTTTGTGTATATACGCGCTGAATATCCCCTGGCTATCGAACGGCTTAAAATTGCCTTAAAGCAGGCCCAGGACTACGGTCTTTTGGGCAAGGACATCCTTGGGTCGGGCTTCGACTTTGATATCGAAATCCGCCTGGGCGCCGGCGCCTTTGTATGCGGCGAAGAAACGGCCCTGATAAAATCCGTCGAAGGCAACCGGGGTATGCCGGTGCCCAAGCCGCCTTTTCCGGCAAACAAGGGGCTGTGGCAAAAGCCTACAATTATTAACAATGTCGAAACTCTTGCGAATATTCCGGTTATCACCGCCAAAGGCGGCGCCTGGCTTGCCAGGCTGGGTACGGAAAAATCCAAAGGAACCAAAGTTTTTGCCCTTACCGGGAAGATCAAGAATTCCGGGCTGGTTGAGGTCCCCATGGGCACCACTCTGCGGGAAATCATCTTTGAAATCGGCGGCGGCATAAAAGACGGTAAAAAGTTCAAAGGCGTTCAGACCGGCGGCCCTTCCGGCGGCATCCTGACGGAAAAAGTCCTGGACACCCCCATCGACTACGAAAGTCTTACCGCCAACGGTTCCATGATGGGCTCGGGCGGTATGATCGTCATGGACGAGGACGACTGCGTGGTAGATGTCGCCCGGTTCTACATGGACTTCTGCGTAGATGAAAGCTGCGGAAAGTGTTCGCCCTGCCGCATAGGCACAAGCCAAATCCTTGCGATTTTGGACAAGATTGCCGCGGGCAATGGCATTGAGGAAGATCTGAAAAAGCTGGAAACCATAGGCAAAGCTATGGCCAAGGCCAGCCTCTGCGCCCTGGGCCAGACCGCGCCTAACCCCGTTCTTTCCACGATCAAAAATTTCCGGGAAGAATACATAGCCCACATCAAGGAGCGCAAATGCGCCGCCGGGAAGTGCAAAAAGCTGGTGCGCTTTATGATCGATCCCGCCAAGTGTATTGGCTGCGGCGCCTGCGCCAAGAAGTGTCCAGCCGGCTGCATCGCCGCGGAAGATGCTTCCAAGTATCCCGAAAAGAAGCGGCCTCCCTATAAGATTGATCTTGAAAAGTGCGTAAAATGCGGCGAGTGTCTCAAGACCTGCAAATTCGGCTCGGTGCAAAAAGCTTAAAGGGAAGCAAGGAGTAAAATATGATCAATATCAAGATAAACGGAAAATCACTTCAGGTTGAAGACGGGATTACCGTCCTGGAAGCTGTCAAAAAGGTTAATGTCAAGATTCCAACTCTCTGCTACAACCCTGATCTGCCCCCCTGGGCATCCTGCGGGCTTTGTATAGTGCGTACCGCCGGGCCGGGTTCGCCCCGTATGGCCCGGGCCTGCACAACCCCTGTAGCCGAGAACATGGACATCGTTACACACGACCCGGAAATCATCGCCACCCGGCGGACAGTGCTGGAGCTTATCCTTTCCAACCACCCGGCGGACTGCCTTCAGTGTCCGCGGAACAACAACTGCGAACTCCAGCTTCTTGCCGCGGAATTCGGCATTCGGGAACTGCCCTTTAAGCATATTTCCAACGGCCTCCCCATTGACGATTCAAACCCCGCTATCGTGCTTAACCCCGAAAAATGTATACGCTGCGGGCGCTGCGTCAAGGTTTGCCAGGAAATGCAGAATGTCTGGGCTATTGAATTCCTTGGCCGGGGCATCAAGGGCCGTATCGCCCCTGCGGGCGACGCCTCCCTGAACGAAAGCCCCTGTATTAAATGCGGTCAGTGCGCCGCCCACTGCCCCGTAGGCGCCCTCTACGAGCGGGACGACACCGTCAAAGTGTGGGCTGCCCTGCAAAACCCCGATGTACATCCGGTGGTACAGATTGCCCCTGCTGTCCGGGTTGCCCTTGCCGAAGAATTTGGGCTGCCCCCGGGCACAATCTTTACCAAAAAGATCTATGCCGCCCTGCGCCGCCTTGGTTTTAAAACTGTCTTCGACACCAACTTCTCCGCCGACCTTACCATTATGGAAGAAGGTACGGAGTTGGTAAAACGCCTGACCAATGCGGCGGGAAACTCCAAGGCGACTTCGGAAATCCCCCTTATTACTTCCTGCTGCCCGGCATGGGTCGATTACATGGAAAAATACTTTTCCGACATGATCCCCAATTTTTCCACGGCAAAGTCGCCCCAGCAGATGATGGGCGCGATGATCAAGAGCTACTGGGCGGCCGCCGCGAACCTTGATCCCAAAAAGATCTTTTCCGTGTCGATTATGCCCTGTACTGCCAAAAAGTGGGAAACCCGCCGCAATGACGATATGAAGTCCGCCGGTTCCGGCTGGGATGTGGATATTTCCATTACCACCAGGGAACTTGCCCGAATGATCAAACAGGCGGGTATTGAGATCCTTAAGCTTGATGACGAAGAAGCGGATAACCCCATGGGTCCCTACACCGGGGCGGGGACCATTTTTGGCGTTACAGGCGGCGTTATGGAGGCCGCCGTCCGGTCGGCATATTTCCTGGTTACCAAAAAAGAACTGGGCGATGTAAACTTCAAGCCCGTCCGGGGCCTTGAGGGCGTCAAAGAAGCGGAAGTTGATTTTGGTAACGGAACAAAAATCCGCATCGCGGTTGCCCACCAGATGGGGAATATCGAGTCGGTACTGGAGAGGATTCGCGCCGCCAGGGACGGGGGTAAAGAAACGCCCTACCACTTTGTGGAAGTTATGGCCTGCCGGGGCGGATGTATAGGCGGCGGCGGCCAGCCCTATGGCTGTACCGACGATCTTAGGAAGCAGCGTTCGGCCGGCCTCTATGTCGATGACGAAAAGTCCGGCTACCGTTGCAGCCATCAGAATCCCTTTATCCAACAGGTGTATAATGAGTTCCTTGGGGAACCCAATGGCCACAAGGCCCACGGGCTGCTTCATACCAAATATGTGGAACGGCCCGTGTATGCAAAATAAGCTTTGGCAGTTTGCCATAGTATTGCGCAGGTATCTTACAATACAAAGGTAGGAGGAAAACAATGGAAAAGCTCTTCAAATTGAACGAGCACAACACGACGGTCCGTAAGGAAATTCTTGCGGGTATCACTACTTTTTTGACCATGGCGTACATTTTGGCGGTTAATCCGGGTATGCTGGGCGAAATCGGCGCCGGAATGACCCCCGGCGCGGTTTTTACCGCGACCGCTATCGCGTCAGGTATTGCCACCCTGATTATGGCCTTTGCCGCCAATCTGCCGGTGGCTCTGGCCCCCGGCATGGGGCTTAACGCCTTCTTCACCTATACGGTGGTTTTTGGCATGGGCTATTCCTGGCAGATCGCCCTTACGGCCGTCTTCCTCGAAGGCATCCTTTTTGTCATTCTGTCTTTCTTTAATGTACGGGAAGCCATTATCAAGGCCATTCCCGGTAATCTTAAAAAGGCCATTGCCGTAGGTATCGGGCTCTTTATTGCCCTTATCGGCTTTGCCAATGCGGGTATTGTGGTAAACGATGCCGGTACCATAATCGGCCTTGGGGATCTTTCCGCCGCAAACCCCTTCCTTGCCTTTATCGGCCTTATCATCATTATTGTCCTTTATTCCCTTAAAGTTCCCGGGTCCATCCTTATTGGCATTCTGGCTACTGCCATCATCGGTATTCCTATGGGAGTTACCGCTGTTCCCGAGGGCTTCTCTCCTATTGGCAGCCCCGCCGCGCCCCTGTTTTTCCAGTTTGATTTTGCCCAGATATTAAGCTTTAAGTTCTTTGTCGTGTTCTTTACCTTCCTTTTTGTCGATATTTTTGACACCGTTGGAACCCTGGTAGGCGTTACTACCCAGGCGGGTTTAATCGACAAAAACGGTAATATTCCCCGGGTTAAGCAGGCGCTGCTTGCGGACGCCGTAGGGACTGTCGCCGGCGCCGCGCTGGGAACTTCCACTGTAACGAGCTATGTAGAAAGCACCGCGGGCGTTGCGGCCGGCGGACGTACCGGCCTTACCTCGCTGGTTACCGG
>JAIRLQ010000109.1 GCA_031259345.1 Treponema sp. | reverse complement strand
GAGATCAATGTCTTTAAGTGTCAGTGATGCCCTTTTTAACGCTTTTTGTGTGCTATACGCCGGTCCGACCCCCATAATCGCGGGGTCTACCCCCGCAGATGCGCCCGTCACTATTTTTGCAAGCGGTTTTACCCCCAGGGCGGCGGCTTTTTCCGCACTCATCACGACAATTGCCGCCGCGCCGTCATTTATACCTGACGAGTTGCCCGCAGTAACGCTTCCATCCGGTTTGAACGCCGGTTTAAGGATGCCCAGTCCCGCGGCTGTTATGCCGCTGCGGGGCAGTTCATCCCGGCTAAATTGGATAATTTCTTTTTTCTCTTTCACCTCTACGGTAACAATTTCATCGGCAAAGCGTTTTTCGTTCCAGGCCCGTTCGCACTTTTGCTGGCTCCATGCGGCAAATTCATCCTGTTCGGACCGGGAAATTTCGTATTTTTCCGCTACGTTTTCGGCGGTAATTCCCATGTGATACCCGTTAAAGGCGTCCCAAAGCGCGTCATTGATCATGATGTCCATGAGTTTGCCGTCGTTCATACGGTAGCCGAACCGGGCATTTGGAAGGGCGTAGGGAGCAGAGGACATATTCTCCATACCGCCGGCGACTATCAGATCGGCCTCTCCGGCTTCGATCAACGCGGCGGCAAGGTTGACACATTTTAGCCCCGATCCGCACACGTTATTTACCGTAAACGCCGGGGTCTCTGCCGGAACACCCGCTTTAACGGCGGCCTGCCGCGTTATATTCTGCCCCAACGCCGCCTGGAGGCAGCAACCCATGATTACCTCATCAATATCGGAGGGCTGTATACCTGCCCGTACAATAGCCTCCTTGATAACGATGGCCCCAATATCTGCTACAGGAACATTTGACAAGGTTCCTCCGAATTTTCCGATAGCGGTACGCACCGCCCCGACTAACACTATTTCTTTTGGCATACTATTGTCCTCCTATAACATTGATTTCAGATCAGGGCTGACGGTGAGGACTGCTTCGGTCGCGGCTTGTACCTGTTTCACGGTAAAAGCAGGGTTGATCTCTTTCAGTACGAGACCTTTCGAAGTAACGTCAATAACCCCCATCTCGGTAATGATCAGGTCAACCACCCTGACAGCCGTAAAAGGCAACGTACATTTTGTAAGTATTTTCGTTTTTCCTTTCTGGGTATGAAGCATGGCGACAATCACTTTTTTTGCACCTACCACTAAATCCATTGCGCCCCCCATGCCGGGGGCCAGTTTTCCCGGTACGATCCAGTTTGCCAAATTCCCCTCGGCATCAACTTCCAGGGAGCCTAAGATACTTACATCCACATGGCCTCCACGGATAATACCGAAAGAAGTGGAACTGTCAAAAAACATGGCGCCGGGATTAATGGAAACATACTGGCCTCCGGCGTTCACGATGTCCACGTCTTCCTTTCCCGGCTTCGCCATCGCTCCCATACCAAGCATCCCGTGTTCCGCCTGGAGCACAATATTTACTTCTTCCGGCAGATAATTCGCCACCATTGTTGGAAGGCCGATCCCCAAATTCACCACATCGCCGTCTTTCAGTTCTTTGGCAGCCCGGGCCGCGATTACTGTCTTTAAATCTTCCATTGTTGTTCACCTCCTATTATCGTGTCCACAAATATACCGGGTGTAACAATATTGTTTGGATCAATTTGACCGATTTTTACGATTTTGCAGGCTCCCGCTATGACATAATCAGCCGCAGCGGCCATGAGGGGGTTAAAGTTTCTGGTAGTGCCATTATAGGTGATATTACCGAAGGTATCGGCAATTGAGGCCCGGATCAGGGCAAAGTCTGCTTTTAGCGGAAGTTCAAGAAGGTAGTTTTTTCCTTCGACCGTAATGACCTGCTTGCCTTCGGCGATGATGGTTCCAAACCCGGTGGGCGTAAGAAACCCGCCAAGGCCGTTCCCGCCCGCACGGATTCGTTCGGCAAACGTGCCCTGAGGAATCATGATGCACTCAATCTTCTCCGCCGGATCATCAGTGTTCATCCTGCGGGCCACTTCGGGGTTTAATCCGAAGTGGGATCCGATGAGGGTTTTAATCTGGCCGTTGGCGAGGAGTTTTCCAGTTCCCCTTCCCGGTACTCCGGCGTCATTGCAAATTACCGTTAATCCCTTAACGCCCTTTTTAACCAGGGCATCAACAAGAATTTCAGGCGTTCCACAGGCCATAAAACCACCTATCATTACGGTCGCGCCGTCTCCAATTACGGAAACCGCCTCATCAGCCGATTCCCGTACTTTGTTCTTTAATGCCATAATTCCATCCTGTTAATAGACGTGTTCGATAACCAATCGAATTATCAAACACGTCTTTTGTACATCCAGCCTTACAGAATCATCTTTAAATACACCCGGCGTAGGTGTAGGTCCTGTCCGGTACGGGATTGAGGTCCGCTTCGTCAATTTCCGCGGCGCAACGAACCATAGAGCCGTCTCCCATATACCAACGGATCGGGAAACAATAAAAGCGAAACCGTTTGCCGGACACTTTGTCCAAATCGCCTCCGAGGTTTTCAACGCCGACGATACCGTGGCCCAACATTTCTTTGTGACAGGGTTCCCAAGTACCCCAACAGCCGATTGCTTCCAGGTCACCGAACTTTTTGTCGTATGCTTCCTGCCCATGCACTTTGATATAGATCTCTTTATCAAATTCCGCATAGGCTTCGATGCCGAACTGTTCTGTATACTCTTCGGTAATCAGCCTGCCGCTGGCACCGATCAGGTTCAGGCGGGTGGCGCCGTTGTTCCCCATAGCGGTATGCAGGGGATGATCCAGGGCCTGCATATCCATGGCTACGCACTTTACCTTGTGTTTCACAAACCATTTGCCCGCGTCAATGCCGGTTCCGCAGGAATAATGATAGTATTCCTTGGAGTCATCGAATTTCCGGTGCATACCGGTATTGAGGCATACCACCATGCCTTCCAACTCTTTAAGCGCAATGTCTGCGCGTTTGCAGGCGTCTTCAAGGTGTTCAGGCATGATAAGGCCCCAGCGGTCAATGTTGATTTCAAGACAGACCGCGTCTCCGGTATAAGCGTCAACCGGCATTTCATGGGTGTAACGGGCTCTTTTACCGTTAAACTCGATTTCCATGACATGGCGCGGCGCATCGCAGTGCGTACCGGTATGCTGGACACAATCGATTCTCTGGGTAAGCACGCCGCCTTTTGCCATGCTGTGCATATTGTCAATGACCGGTTTTGCGAAATACGGCCAGCGGGGCGTGTCCGCGCTGAAAGGGTGCGTCAGATCAACAAAAACTTTCTTTCCCATTTTTTCCTCCAAAATATTTTTCAACCGGCAATGCCGGTTAATTTGCCCAATACCCGCCGTCTACGGCGATATTGGCTCCGGTAATAAAATCACTGGCGGAAGACGCCAGGAATATCGCGATGCCGACAAAATCGTCCGGTTCGCCCAGCCTCCCGATAGGCAAGCGGGTCAAAAACTTCGTTTTTGCCGTGTCGTCATGGAACATCCATTCGGTAAGTTCCGAACGGAACACCGTGGGGTTAAAGGTGTTTACGTTGATTCCGTACTCACCCCATTCACAGGCCAGGGACTGGGCCATCAGATCGATCCCGCCCTTGGAAGTGCAGTAGCCGGTGTAGTTTTTCATGCCGATCTTGCTTCTCGCGGAGGAAACAAGGATAACCTTGCCGCCTTTTTTCTGTTTTACCAGTTGTTCGCCCGCGTATTTACAGAAAAGCCAGGTCCCCTTTACATTGGCGTCCATAATCTGCTGCCATTCATCCAGGGTATGATTGAGGATCGATTTGGGCGCGTTAAAGCCGGCGGCGGTTACGAGGATGTTGATTTCACCGTAAGTATTAACGGTATCCTTTACCACCTTGATTACGTCCGGTTCTTTTACCGGATCGCCGACCGAATACGATATATCCACACCCTGGGCCTTTAATTTGTCGCACAGGGCCTTGAGGGTCTCCTCTTTACGACCGGTGGCCATAACCTTAACCCCCGCCAATCCGTACCCCAGACAAATCGCGCTGCCCATTGCGCCAGTGGCGCCGGTAACCAGGACGACCTTGCCTTTTACGTCAAACAAGGTATTGACCTTTTCTTTTTCCATGCCTGTCCTCCTTTTTACGCATAGGTAATAATAACCAGGGTCGTCGCCACCTGGTTGGTCTTGTTTTTCATCGACCGGCCTTCATTGGGGCCGATAAAAAGGGAGTCCCCTTTCCGCAGCACAATTTCCCCATCCTTGGACTGCACGGTAATTTCACCCTCCAGGACGAAATAGACTTTCTCCTGGGGGGAATTTTCCTCATACGCCCAATCGGCGCCGCCGCCGGGCAGGAAGTGGGACATTCCCATCCAGAACTTGGAAATGCCGGTTTCGTCCTTGCCCTGAAGCCGCATAGCGACCATGCCGAAATGTCCGGGCGCGTTATACGTCGAAACATCCTTCAGTTCAACCTTTTTCATAGATACACTCCTTGCTTATTTTCTGGTCAACATAGTAACCAGACATTCATTTAGAGCGGCGGCCGATTGGCGTCGAAATCTTTGTTCAGTAAAAACATAGTTACAAAGTTTCATTTGAGACCGAGTATCTCCCGCGCCTCACCAGGAGACGCCGCTTCATAGCCAAACTCCTCGATTATCCGACGGGCCCGCTGTACAAATACCATATTGTTCTCAGCCAATACGCCTTTTTTGTAGAGAACATTGTCTTCCATACCAACCCGGACATGGCCGCCCATGGCGACAGCAGCGTAAAGAATTTCCATGGCGCTGGCGCCTACGCCGAAGTCGCTCCAGGTGCTTCCCGGCGCGACTTCTTCCATGGTTTCCTTCATAAAGACGAGATTTTTAACCGAGCCTTTGATGCCCCCGGCCACTCCCATGCAGAACTGGAAATGAACCGGCGCTTTTAATACCCCCTTCTTTAAATAATACTGGGCGTTATAAATCATCCCGGGGTCAAAAACTTCAACCTCAGGCTTAACCCCCTTTTCCTGCATAAGGAGACCAAGTTTTTCAAGAAAGGCGGGATTGTTTTCGAATATGGTTGAATGAGACCAGTTCATGGTGCCGCAGTCGTAAGAAGCCATCTCAGGCCCTAACTCCGCAAAGGGCCTAATGCGGTCATCTTCTTTGAGGTTGACACCGCCTGAAGTTGTCAGGTTGATGATGATGTCACAGTCCTTTCTTGAGCGTATAAGATCGACGGTCTTTTTGAATTTGGCGAATTCCATCGCCGCCTTTCCCCTGTCATCGCGGCAGTGTATATGACAGACAGCGGCTCCGGCCTTCCAGCACTCGTATATTTCCCCGGCGATTTCTTCAGGTTCAATCGGAACATTCGGATTGTTTTCCTTGCCGGGCCATGCCCCGGTAGTTGCCACGGTTATGATTTTTTTGTTTTTTGCTTCACCCATAATCATCCTCCTAATAAAAAATTATGATACTAGTCAGCCGCATGATTATGTGCCTGCCAGCAGGTAACAAATCACTGTCTGGCCGTTTTTGTAATACTCAAAGCCAACATATTCACTAAATATTCATTCAGGTTTGCACCTGCCGCATTCTTTTCCTCGTCCGTCCATTTCTGGAAACCCTCGCCTGATTTAAAACCCAGCCAGCCTTCATTCCTGAGGGTGGTTAGCAGGGGAGAGGGTTCCTTTGAATCACAGAGATGCTTAAAGATATAACTGTGAATGCTGCAGGTCATATCAAGCCCCACCATATCGGCGTTTTCCAGGGGACCAAGCTGGGGCAGGCGGAGGCCGAAGGAATAGCGCACCGCCTCGTCAACGGTTTTCGCGTCCGCTATTCCCTGTTCCACAATATACACAGCCTCGCGCCACAGGGCATGCTGCATGCGGTTCGCGATAAAGCCGGGCGCGTCCTTTTTACAAAGCACCGCCTTTTTCCCCGCTTCAATCAGTACTTCCATTACGGCAGCGGCGGTCTCTTCAGAGGTGGCGTCGGACTTGACAACCTCCACCAGGGGAATCAGATGAGCGGGGTTCCAGAAATGGGTTCCCACAAAACGGCTGCGGTACTTTAACTTGGATGAAATCTCCGACGGACTCATAACAGAGGAATTGGTACAGAAAATAGCGTCACTGCGACAGCGCCTTTCCAGTTTTTCAAATATCTCCTGTTTCAGACCCATGTCCTCCGATACCGCCTCAATAACCAGGTCCGCGTTCCTTACCCCGTCATCTTCAATGTCTTTTGTAAACCTGATCCGCGACAGCCTGCGCTCAAACTCACCGGCCCCTATTATTCCCCTGCTGATTAAGGGCGCACAAGCGGCGCGTATCCCGCCGAATATATCAACCTCCCGTCTGCCACATACCACGGTACGCCAGACAGGATTTGAGGAAAACACAAAGGCGATGTTTTTTCCCATCATCCCGGCTCCGTAGATCAGTACGTTCTTGAGGGGAATATTTTTACCCATTAGTTTTTACTCCTTTAGCCGCCAACAGAGCCATCCCATGTGTCCACTTTGATTTTCTTCTCTATTGATTTATGATTATAATAAAGTATCATTGTTAAAAAATTCATTTGCTAATGAACGAATTTGTCCTGTTATTTATATAGCATTTTCGTTAATTTTACGAATTTGAAGGGCTTGAGACGGGGGAGGTGCGGGAGATGCCGGATGATGCATGGGACACGGGAGAAGAGACTGGTCATGGGCGGAGGGAACGGCGGGAAGTGAGGACGGTGACTGACATTGGCTGGATGGAGGGGAAAGGGGACCGGCAAGACCTGAAGAGTATCATCCGGTATCGGTGCTGGCGGGATGAGCATGGAAAACAGACGGTGAGGGACCGGTATTATATCAGCAATGCGGAGATGGAGGCCCAGGAATTTTATCGGCATGTGCGGGGCCACTGGCCGATAGAGAACCGGCTGCATTGGTGTCTTGGCGTGGTGTTCAGCGAAGACGCTGCCCGGGTGACCAAGGACCATGCGCCTGAGAACCTTAACATCCTGCGGAAGATGGCGCTGACGTTGCTCCGGGCGGCATCTGACCCCCAGCCGTCGGGTAACAGAAGGAAAATGACCGGTCCTAAGAGGCGGTTCACTGCCGCCATGAACCCAGGCTCTATGGCTACTGCCCTTTTGGGAGAATAAATGCAGGAGCCCTGGCGACATCCGAAATGTAATGCAATATGATGAAAATGAATACATTTTCTTGCCTATTTTTCGTCATTTGGCAGATGATTTTTTGACGCGTAGCAGATATGATTACTACAATTTTGTAAATTCCCATAAAGAAAGGAGCAAACAAATGAAAAGAATCCTGGTAAGCATACTGCTTCTCGTCATAGTTTTTTCGCTGATAGCATGCAGCAGGAAAAAAGACGGCAATGAGACATCCAATACCCCGGCGGCGGACAAGAAAGTCATTCTGCAATACTCCATGCCCCTGCCTGTCACCCACCTTTTTGTTGATTATGACAAGCAGTGGATCGACAAGATCGCCGAGCTGTCAAATGGCACCGTTACGATCAACCCCCACTGGGCCGGAGCGCTCATCCCCATGACTAGCTCATATTCCGAGACAATCGCCGGCGTTACCGACATAGTCCACGCCGTCCCCGGCAACGAGCTGGAGCACTTCGTTGTTGACAACGCCGCGCAGTTTTTCTATTACCCCGTCTCGGATATGTCCAAGCTGCTGACTATCGTCCGCGAGTTTTATGCCGCAACGCCGGAATGGCAGACGGAATATTCCAGAACAGAAGTTCTGACCTTCGGCACTTCAGGCGAGATGTATATCCTCAGCAAGAGACCAATCCGCACACTTGCGGATATTAAGGGCAAGACCTTCCGTGCACAATGCGATGTCAGCTTTAAGTTGGTTGAGGCAAACGGCGGCAACGCTCTTAAAATGCCCCTCGGAGAGCTTTATGACGCGCTGAGCAAGGGAGTTATCGACGGAGTCGTCATCCCGGTGGATACCCTTGTCACCATGCAGCTTGCCGGTGTAGTAAAATACGCCACTCGTGTCAAGGTCGCCGAACCTTGGTATATCCACAAGTTCATGAACGCGGACTCTTGGAACAAACTATCCGAGAACCAGCAGAAGGCATTAAGGGAAGCCTGTGAGTTCCGTATGCAGCTTGAGCTGGACGGTATGACACGGCGCGATGCAGAAGCGTTTTCATACGCCAAGGACAATAACATTGAGATAATCGAATTTTCCAACGCCGATTACAACGTTATAAATGACCAGCACCAAGCCATTGCCCAGAAGGCGATTGACGGCTTGAACGCCAGGGGCATAGACGGCGGTGGTGAGTTAAAAGGGTTGACGACAGATAAAAGCCAGGATAATATATAGTTATCAAAGCAAAGACAGGGAGGGGTTATAATGGTATTAGCGCCGGTAAAATGTCCGCATTGCGGGAGCGATAATG
>JAIRLQ010000106.1 GCA_031259345.1 Treponema sp. | reverse complement strand
GTCTTCGGTGATTTCCATGGCATCCTCCCATGGATAGTTTCGTCATTTTTTCCTGAAATCTTTCCTTGTCGGCCTTTTTTCCTTCCCCCTTTAGTTCAAAGTAAATGCTTTCGCCCTGCCGCCGGCGCCGGCCGGCTTGACAGAGTTTCTTTTTTTTGGCATATTCTTCCATAATATTTTCATGGTGGATGTAGCTCAGTGGTAGAGTTCCAGATTGTGGATCTGGCCGTCGCGGGTTCAAACCCCGTCATCCACCCAATGTATTGTCATGGTTTATAAAAACCGGCGTAAGTTTGAACCGGCCCTTTTATCCTTAGTGCGGGGCCGCCCGGCGCTAATAAATAAACGGTATGATCCGGCGCTTTACCTTTTTGGTGTAGGCGTCCCAGAGTTCACCGTATTTGGCTTTGCATATTTTGTCGTCGTCCATCTGGCGGGTAAAGAGGAGCCCAATGTAATAGAGGGGGTACAGCCACACCCACCAAACGGCGGGGTACCCGGCCGCCAGGGCAATGCCGCAGCCTTCCAGTATCTCCCCCAGATAATTGATGTGCCGGCTTAGGCCCCAAAAGCCGTTGACCAAAAGGGAATGTGTACCGTCAGAAATGGTTTCGGGCTTAAGCCCCAAAAATTTCCTGTCCCCCCGGGTTTTGAAATAATATTTCTGCATGTTGGCGCCCCGGGCCAGGGCCCATCCAAACAGGTACAGGGTGCAGAAACATAAGCTTGCCCAGAGGGAAAGACGGGGGTTCGGCAGGTCTACGGTCGCCCAGAGGGAGACGGCGTAAAAATACGGGTAAAAGGCCAGGCAGCCGAAACCCAGTTTGAAGCCTACCCGCTCCGCAATGAAATCGTAGGTGTAGAGATGCACTTTTTCAAAATAAAGGTATTCCCACAAAAACCAACTGAGCATGGCGGCCCCCGCGATAAACCCGGGGTTGATGTCTTCCTGTGTCATGATGTGATGGGCCGCGAAAGACAGAACATTGAGCTGCAGCATGACCGCGCCGATTAAATAGAGCCACATCTTGGCGTCCACCCGTCCGTTTTTGAATTGGGGATTCTTCAGGCGTCCGAACCAGAAGTCGGCGGGGAAGGGCTTGCCGGTAGAAGATTGGGACAACACGGTGATGAACGAAAAGAGCAGCCCCAGCGTGACGGCGCCTGCCAGGCTTGGCCACCTGACCCGGTACAGCCAATCGAAGGGAACCACATTGAAAAAACCCAGCGCGGCCCAGGCTAGGACGCTTACGGCAAGAACAAAAATGCCGTTCAGCCGGTAGCTCAATGTTCCGCCGGTTTTGTCGTGTTTGACATATCCCTTTATCCATGTGCCGGGCAGGATTACGTGTAACCCTGTTATGGCCGCGTAAACGATCCAGGGGGTGAAAAATCCTGTAACAATCAGTTTCATGCTATACATCATCATTCAGGCTCCTGGTGTTGGCATCCATAATGGCAATTGCCAGTTTTCTCGGCGCAAGGCGCATCAAAAAAAGCGGGCCAGTTTATTGATCCCTCCCGGCACAAACACCGGGCCCTTCCCCAGGGCCTTTAATGTTTTTTCCGCCGCTTGCTCCGGCGTCAGGGTACCCGGCGCTTTTGCCTGTTGCGCCCCGTTATAGCCGGGGGTGAGAATGGCGCCGGCACAGGAGGCTATCACATCGATACCCAGGGGTTTAAGTTCTTTCCATAAAGCTTCGGCGAGGATGGCGTTAAAGGATTTAGTTGCCGCGTAAGCGGCGAGGCGCGGGCTGCCCTGGGTTCCCGCCAGGGAAGACATCAGCACGATGCCGCCCCTTTTACGCTCAATCATTTTTGGCAGCGCCAGCCGGGCAAGCAGCAGAGGCCCTCTCACATTAACGGCGACTATCCGCGAGAGCTGTTCTTCTTCGATGTCTTTGAAAAGCCCCACCGGCGCGCAGGCGGCGTTGTATACCAGGAGGCCGATTTCCGCGTCCAGGGCGCTGACAAAAGTTTTCACCGCCTCAAAGTCGGCCAGATCCACCGCGCAGGTGATGATCTCCACCGGGTATTTCCCCCGGAGTTCCGCCGCGAAGGCTTCCAGTTTTTCCTTCCGCCTGGCCAGCAGCGCGAGCTTAAAGCCCCGTTTGGCCAGAGCCACGGCATAGGCCGCGCCCAAGCCCTCGGAGGCCCCGGCAACCAGAGCATAGGGCCCGTATTTTTCAAGCATGCCCCAAGATACCATACATTATTCCCGGGTATCTACGGCGCTGTTAGCGGATCGTCAGGCGAAAGATTAATAATTATCAGCATTAAGGGAAGCATCTATACTGCTCTTGATAGATGACATAAGACGGGATGTTATTTCTTTTTTAATACTATAGGGAATTTCGTTAAGAAAAGTTCTTGTTTCGAGCTCATGCGGCTCATCTGTGTCCTGCATAAACAGTTGATAAGGAAAAACCTCTAAGGCAAACGCGAGTTTTTCAATTTTTTCAAAGGACGGTATTCGTCGTCCCATTTCAATTTCTCCAATATAATTCGCGCTTGTAGCGCATATTTCAGCAAGGCGCATCTGGGAAATACCCCGTTTTTTACGTATTTTTTTAAGATTCCGGATAAAGATTTGTTGTAAATTCATCATGTCTAATAGACGGAAAAAAATTATTTAATGCAACTGTCGTATTGACATATATTATTTTTTATATATAATGTCTTATAGACATATAGCAATAAAAAGTTACCGGGAAAGGTGTGTCATACG
>JAIRLQ010000094.1 GCA_031259345.1 Treponema sp. | reverse complement strand
GCAAATAGCGCAAAAATCCACAAGTGCACCAAGCTGCCGGCCAACTTCTCCCTTCTAACTCCACCCTCCTAACTCCACCTTTCCAATTCCACCCTCCTAACTCCACCCTTCTAATCTATTGCTTGATTTATCACTTTATACTACAATAGTATTGTAGAATATTGCAACGCACAGAGGCCAACGTTCAACTGTTCGAGTATCTGCCGATGTTCTTTTCAACCGATACGTAGCCCTATTGCGTTTCAGGACAGCCTGTACGCGGGCCAAAAGGAGAATGTCATGACCGAAGAGCCGTTGGTTTTAGTTGAATGGGATAACAAGTATTCCGTTGGTATTGCCCTGATAGACGATCAGCACAAGGAACTTATCCGTCTTACCAATGAGCTTTATCAGGGCTGCCTTGCGGGAAACGAAGAGGCCGAGGATTTTTTCTTCAAAACCGTCCGCAAGGTTTTGGATTATACAAAATTCCATTTTTCCGCGGAAGAAAAACTTATGGAAAATGTCAGGTACCCGAAATACGCGGAACACAAGAAACAGCACGAAGATTTTGTTATACAGACGTTGAACGATGTCAAGAGCTTTCAGGGTGGCAAAAAATTTGTTCCCAACAACTTTGTCCGTTACCTTAAAGACTGGATACTTTCCCATATAGCTATAACGGATACTCAGTATGCCAAATATATCCATGAACTGAAAAGACAGGGTACGCTGGGGAATGTAATCGGGATTTGAGCGCCGGGGAATCCGATCCCCAAAAGCGCCTTGTTCCGGCTTATGAAGCGCCGCTTTTAAGCCCGTCGATAACCCAGCCGGTAATTACCCGGAGCCGCTTGGTGATGGCCGATGGCATATCAACCTGTTTTGCGACAAAATCGGAAATATCCGCGCCGGATACGCTGTAAAGCAAAACCCCTTCGGAGAGGGGTTCCATGTAGAAGTGAGCAAAGAATTTATCCTTTTTAACTATCTTAAAGAAAAGATAGGAAAGGTCCCTAAAATTGCTCAGGTTATAAACGAGACCGTGCGGCGTAAAAGAAATATCGGCTTTGTAGTAGGAGTTCCCAAAGTTTACATCCTTTAGACGCATAAAGATGGTTTCCCCCCCGGGCAGGATTCGTACCGGGCCCGGATCCGCAATGGGATTAAGTTTACGGGCGCTTTCGAGCCTCGTGGCGTCTTCAAAAAGGGCCACCTCCGATTTACGGGTGAAGGAAGAATAAGTTCTGCCCTTAAGATCCCGCACCTTGCCGATGCTGTTATACACGCCCAAAAGATCCGGCGGATTCCGGTCAAAGGGAATTACAATAATGGATTCTACAAGAAACGAGGGGCTTTTACGGACAACCGATTCCTCAATGCCGATTGCCGACAGCGCCGGCGGCAGGTACCGCAGGCCATACGATTCTTCTGAAGTAAGCATTATGCCGTCCGGGGAAAATATCTCCTCCCTTTGCCTTGCGTCATAGCCGGGAAAAAGATCTTCAAAGCTCCTTAACTGGGAAAAAACAGGCGCGGCACAGAAAACCAAAAATAATAAAAAAAATCTCCTCAAATGATACGCTCCTTTTTAATACGCTCCCTTTCCACGGAGTACCACCCCTATCGTCCTGTACAGTACCCAAATATCGATCCACACCGACCAGCTTTGCAGATAATAACTGTCGTAGGCTATGCGTTCTTCGTAATCCGTGTTGGATCTGCCCGATACCTGCCAAAGCCCGGTCAGGCCCGGCCTTACCGAAAAGATCCGCTGAAAATCTTCACCGTAGAGTTTAACTTCGCTTTGGGTTACAGGCCGGGGGCCCACAAGACTCATCTCCCCCTTAATAATATTGATCAACTGGGGGAATTCGTCAAAGCTTGTTCTGCGCAAGAATTTGCCGATTCCGGTGATCCGGGGATCATCTTTCAGCTTAAAATTGACCTCCCATTCGGCGCGGAGTTCCGGGTCCGTTTCCAGCATGGTCTTGAGTTTTTCATCCGCGTTGACAACCATGGAACGGAATTTATACACATAGAGTTCCCTGCCGTTTTGCCCGAGTCTTTTGTGTTTGTACAGGACCGGACCCGGGGAAGAAAGTTTGATAAGCAGGGCGATGACCAGGAAGAACGGGAGGATGACGATTCCCCCCACGATGACCAGGCCCATGTCCAGGCAGCGTTTAATTGTCAGATTCCAGGATATCCTGAGACGGTGGGTGGTGGCGAATCCCAGGATACCGTCAAAATCCCGCACCGACATCCAGATATTGGCAACGCTCACAAAATCGGGTATAAGCACATTGTAGCGGAAGGCGGACACCGAATAATTGATAAGCCGCGCCAGATCTTCCTGGTTTATTCCGGACATGGCGATAATGGCCATTTTAATGTTGAAGCGCCTGACAATTTCCGGCCCCACGCCGGTATCGTGGATAATGGGGATCCCCCGGTAATCGTCGGCGGAGGCGGGGTCTCCGCTCAGGATCAACACCGGAACATAACCCATACGCCTGTTTTTTAAAAGCTGATCCACTACTATCTTCCAGGCATTACCCGAACCGTAAATAACCGCGGGTATACCCTTTATCTTGGCTTTTCGTAAAATAAAATGGGTAAATAAACGGCAGGTCAGGAGGATCGCGTGTGAAAAAAAGAAACTGACGATAAAGGCGGCCGAGATAACGTCAAATTCGGCGTCCTCGATATAGCGGGAAAAGATGATGCCCCCGTGGGCAAGCAGGGAACTAAGGGTAAAATTCTTTAGTTCATCCGCCGGGGCCAGGGCAATCCCCGGATACAGGCGGAACATCGCGAAAAAAATGATAAAAACCGGCAGATAGGGCCAATACGTGACAAAAGACTTGAAATTGATGGCGTTTAGATCGTACAGGTTGACCAAAAAAAAGCCCGCGCCAAAGGAAATCATGACTCCAAACAGATCGGAAACAGCCAGGACAGTCGATATCAGGGCAGAACTGGTGCGGTTAAAACGGCTACGATACCAGACTTCAAATTCGGTTAGAGACATATATTACGAATATACCATAAAAATGAAGGAAAGTCATCTTCTTTACGGGTAAAAAAGCCGGCATCTCAGAGTAAAGCGCATTAAAATAGGAAAAAATAAAAGAATCTGCATAACTATTCAGCCGCGGCGTAATTGAGGACCCAGAGGTCCTTAGGCACTTTTTCTTGTTCTCCGGTACTTTAACAAAGAAGGGTCTACTGCCCCCGGTTTCCACCCCCTTTCGCTCCCAATCGGCCCTTCGGCATTGCTCTTTATTTCGGCATTTACCGGGCCTCTCACCGTGCG
>JAIRLQ010000009.1 GCA_031259345.1 Treponema sp. | reverse complement strand
TCTTGACGCGGTTGAATTCTGGGACTGTTCCAACAAAGACTGCGCGAAGATAGGCAAGCTCGCCCAGCAGGAAAAGCTTGCGGTGGCGATTTGCTGCCTTGGCGACGCCTGGGGCCACCGCCTTACCGAAGACCCCGCCGCGGTGGTTTCCTATTTTAGGGAGATGATCCCCCGGCTGCGGGACATGGACTGCCACGCGGTTATCGGGCTTTCCGGCGACCTTGACGGAAAAGCCGACACCCAAAAAAACATCCTGATTGAAAATTTAAGGCGCCTGGCCGAAGTGGCGGAAAAAGAAAAGATCACCGTGTGTCTTGAGGCGCTCAACTCAATCAGGGATCACAAGGGCTATTATCTCGATTCAAGCACGGTTGGCTTTGAGATAATGAAATGCGTGAACAGTCCGTATATCAAATTGCTGTATGACATCTACCACATGCAAATTATGGAAGGTAACGTTATTCAGAATGTTACGGCAAATATTGCGTATATCGGGCATTTTCATTCCGCGGGTGTACCGGGCCGTAACGAGCACCACAACGGCGAAACCGATTATGTCAATGTACAAAAGGCCATTGAAAAAACAGCTTACGATAAATACTTTGGAATGGAATACTGGCCGACCTATGATAACAAAAAATCCTTACAAGACGTTCTTGCGTATCTCAAGAGGCGGTAATAAAACTTATCCATGCTTTTGCCGGGATGAGGTTTATAATATTTTTTGGAGGATTGAAAATGAGGAAAGTAATTCTAATCTCTTTGGTGCTGGTGCTTTTGGCATCAGTGTTCGTATTTGCGGGCGGCGGACAGCAGGGCGCCGGAAAAAAAATTGTAGGTATAGCGCTTCCCACCAAAGAACAGCCCATTTGGCCGGCTCAAGGTAATGCCCTTACAAAGATTTTTACCGATGCCGGTTATCAGGTTATTATTGAGTATGCCGAGGATATGCCGGAGCGGCAGATCATGCAGATTGAAAACATGATCACAAGGGGCTGCAAATACCTGATCATTACGGCGGTAGACACGTTCTCCCTTACCGACATCTGCGAGAAAGCGAAGGACGCGGGGATCAAGATTATTTCCAGTGACCGCCTGATAATGAACACAAAAAATGTTGACTACTATGTGTCTTTCGATCTTATCAGGAACGGCATACTGCTGGGCGAGGGCGTTGAGAAGGGCCTGGGCCTTAAAGAAGGAAAAAAAGGCCCCTTTACCCTGGAAATTTTTTCCGGCAGTCCCGACGATTCCAACAGCGTGCCCTTCTACGATGGGGCCATGAGCGTACTAAAGAAATACCTTGATAATGGTACTCTTGTTGTAAAAAGCGGCCAGGTATCTCTGGGTGTAACGGGCATATTGAAATGGGATTCGGCTCTCGCCCAGGCAAGAATGGACAATATACTCGGCGCGTACTATACGGACACCAGGCTTGACGCGGTAGTCGCGGCTGCGGACTGTCTGGCTATAGGGATAATTTCTTCCCTGGATTCAATGGGATACGGAAAATCCGCCGATCTGCCTTTCCCGGTTGTTACCGGCCAGGACTGTGAAATAACGGCAATTAAGGCAATCATTGCGGGGCAGCAGTACATGTCGGTGTATCTTGATCCTGTCGTGATGTCAGAGAAAATGTTCGGCGTGGTTGACTCCCTTGACAAGGGAACAGCGATAAACCCTGATGCCCATTACAATAACGGAACGATTGAGGTTCCGGCCATCACCTATGATCCCGTCTATATCGACAAATCGAATTACAATCTTCTGGTGGAACGCGGATTCTACACAGAGGCGGATTTAAGATAATTTAACGAACGGTATTTTCCCCGCCGGAGCGCTTTCGGCTTTGTCCGAACAAGGTGAGAAAACCTTGTTCGGACTTTAAGGCTGGGGACAGCTTCTTTATTGCGGTAAATTTAGGAGGTGATCTGATGCCGGATGATTATATCCTGCGAATGAAAAATATTACCAAAACGTTCCCGGGCGTGATCGCCCTAAAGGATGTGTCCCTGGATGTAAAACGGGGAGAGATACATGCGGTGGTGGGGGAAAATGGCGCGGGTAAATCAACGTTAATGAACCTCTTGGGCGGTGTATATCCCTTTGGTTCCTATAACGGTGATATTGAATATAATGGGCAGATCTGTGAATTTAAATCCGTACTGGAAAGCGAAAAACGCGGAATTGCGGTTATTCATCAGGAACTTGCGTTAATACCGCGGCTCCCAATTTATGAAAATATCTTTGTCGGAAACGAGCAGGCAAAAAACGGCATAGTGAACTGGAACGAGTGTATTATAAAATCCATGGAACTTTTAAAACGGGTTGGGTTAAACGAAAGCCCGAAGTCGCGGGTTATCGATCTTGGAATAGGCAAGCAGCAGCTTGTGGAAATCGCAAAAGCCCTTTCACGGGATACCAGGCTTTTAATTTTGGATGAGCCTACTTCCGCGCTGAATGACCAGGACAGCGAAAAACTTCTGGAACTTTTAAAACAGCTTAAAGCAAGCGGCATAACATGTATCATGATCTCCCACAGAATTGGAGAAGTGGTAAAAATAGCCGATTCAATTACAATATTGAGGGATGGCAAAACCGTTGAAAGACTGAACAACGCCGAAGGAGAGACCTCGGAAGACAGGATTATCAAAGGCATGGTTGGAAGGGAAATCTTCGACCGTTTCCCCAAGCGGAATTCTAAGATTGGCGAAAAATTTTTTGAGATTAAAAACTGGAACGTGTTTCACGACCAGCAGTCGGAAAGGAAAGTAATCGACAATGTTAATTTA
>JAIRLQ010000559.1 GCA_031259345.1 Treponema sp. | reverse complement strand
CCCCGGTACGGTTGACCACTACCACGGGCTTTCCTATTTTTGGTTCCGCCATGGATGCTATTTTGCGGACAATAATGTCTGCCGCGCCCCCCGCCACATAAGGTACCACTATGGTGAGGTTCTTGGATGGCCACTCGCGTTCCGCGCTTGCCGCCGCTCCGCTTTCACCCTTGCCGCCCGCGAAACTTGCCCCCGCGACAAGAACCGTCAAACAAACCGCGGCCCATAACCGGTTAAGCGTGAAATTCCGTTTCATCTTTGGTTTTACCAACTTCATACGTTCCTCCGTAATTTTCAGTATCTTTATTGCGTGTGCGCACACACATCAATGTCTTATTCTCCACCGGTTTACCGGACTTGTCAAGCAAAATCTTTTACAGCAAAATCTTTAAAAATTCTTTAAATTCCGGCTGTTATGGACAAATTCCGGCCGGAAAAGAAAAAAATGACCGTTTTTCGGGAACCGCTAAAAACTAAAAATTCGGGGGATTTCTTCATTTGTTTTCATACCGTTTTGCGTAATTGCGGGGGTGTCTGTAGGAACTGTTGACCGGGCCCGGACCGAAATCGCCGATTTTGGCATCAATATGGAAGTGTACCGGTGCGAGGCGTTTGACCCGCGGGATCAGCTTGCCCCCTACCCACACAAACCCGCAAAGCGGGTTTGTGTGGGACTTTTTATTTTCTAAGGTTCAACAGTAAGGGTAGCTTCCCTTGAAAGTACGCTGCCCGCCGTATTTGATACGGTAACCCGGATTGTATATGTTCCTACGCCCACATTGCCATTAGCGGCATTAGTACCAAGCGTGAGTCTAAAGGTAGGTCCGTAGGCTTCATTGGGGTCGCCGCCTGGCGCCTGAAATGAAACGCCATCCACCGTCCACGAATACCCAAGGTAGTCGCCGCCCGTAGCTTTGCAGACAAACCCGATGTCCTGCCCTATTCTAGCTGTAATATCTTTCGGCTGCTCGGTGATTACCGGCGGTCCGGCTGTATCGGAAGAGAAAGAGAACAACATTCCCGCATTGGGGAATGGTATAGATCTAATGCCACTAGGAGTAGGGTTGACTACTTCTGGCACTAGATGTTGATAGGTACCGTCTTTGAACTGGTCCGGAAGCAGTCCCACCATCACGCCGTAACCGCTGTTGGTGTTCGTAACATTGGTCGCCGTAGTACTGAGGGTCAGGGTGAATTCGCCGCAGGCGCCGCAGCCTTCCCAAGCTGTGGGAAGGTTAAGCCGGATCTTTGTGGGTGCCCATGAAATTAGTGCGGCATCGATAGACCAGTTATAAATTATTTTCCATCGTGGCGGCTATATCTTGTTTTGCCGCCGCGATATTGTGCAGTTCCAGGGGATCCGATGAAAGATCATATAATTCCTTTTCACCTGTTGCGTATTTAATAAATTTGTGTTTCCTGCTGATCACACAATTCCAGTCTTTTTTAAAGACAAACTTTTTGGCCGATACCCCCTGTAGGTCAAGCTTCAATTCTTTGTTGTATTCCTCGATGTACTCGTCGTCGGTCTGCCGCTTTTTATAACATTCAAGGTCAAGGTAGTCTGAATAGGGTTTGTCGTTTTTTATGGTATTGTTGAGGCCGGCTCTCTGATATTCCCGTATTGTTTCGTCATGTCCGCATGCGATGTTCATAAGAGATTTCCCGTCCCGCCCTTCAGGCAGGCTTCCTCCGCCATATTCCGCAAATGTTGCGGCCAGATCGCATAACTCCGCCAGTTCGCCGCTTATTACCCCCTTTTTAACTTCCGGGCCGGATATAACCAACGGAATATTCAACGCGCCCCGGTAAGGTACACATTTAAAATAACGCCCCTTGTCTCCGAGCATTTCCCCGTGGTCTGACGCATATACGATGAGGGTATTTTCAAACTGCCCTGTGGCTTTTAATTGCTCGATAAAGAGGCCGATATTTTTATCGATGTTTTCAAGCATGGCGGCATAGTTCTGGCAAACCTGCATATTTAATTTTTCATCGCCTTCGAATCCCACGGGCAGGGGGAATTCTACATGTTCCCACCTTTTTCTCATTGAAGCGGTAATATCCCAGGGATTATGCGGGCCGGCAAAATTCACCTGCAGGAACCACGGTTTATCAACCTTCGTGAAACGATCCATCATGGTCAATGCGTTTTGCCCTATCCAGTTGTCACAATAGGCATAGTCGGGAAGGGTTGTGGGCGCGATTTCGTGAATATTAAAATACCGCATGATATAGTCTTTGGCATGGGCACGAAACAAGCCCTCTTTATGCAGAAAAGCCGAATAAGGCCCCCGGGGCTCATAAAAGGATGACCAAATCAGATCGTATTTTCCTTCACTGTCAATGCCATGGGTAAAACCCAGAGTTGAAAGCTGATCCAGCCAACCGTCTTTACCCCAGTACATGACGGGCTTATGAATATCGAATTTGCCGACGCCGCCCACATTATAGCCCTTATCCTTTAAAACCGAATAAAAAGTTTTTACATCCAGGGGATAACAAAAATCGTTGTTATAAACGCCGCAGCGCTCATATTCAAGACCTGAAGCAAGACAGGCCCGGGCGGGCGCGCAAAGAGGCGAATTGGTTATTGCCCGGTTAAACGTAACGCCGTTTTCCATAAGGGAAGCCAGCGAATCCATTTTTAACGGCAAAGCCTCACAACCGGTGGATGTAGAAATATCCCCGCTGTATGGCAGCCAGTCTCCCCGGTGCTGGTCAGGGAGGATGAACAATATGTTATTTTTTCTCATCTTCTTTATTCTTCTTCCTTTTCCTTCAGGGTATCACCTACCGCTTTCTTAAAATCGATATTAATCTGCCTGTTTTTTCGTATGGCGAAAACGGTAAACACAATGGCTATAAGGATAAACGCCAGTGAAATAGGCCGTTT
>JAIRLQ010000558.1 GCA_031259345.1 Treponema sp. | reverse complement strand
CATCGGTCTGGCTCAGAAAATTGAGCGCTATATTGTTTCAGGACATCCACCTCAAAACCAATAGAAAGCTTCATGCCCGTGAACGGCGAGGTCATCAACGTTATTTTCCGCCCGACATGGCCGCCCATGGGCGCAACAAAACCATTTATCCGCTTCAATACATCCGTCATGGCGTGGGCCAATTCCATATCATCCACCCCATCACCTCCAAAAAATAAACTCCTCGGGGCAGCGTCCCCGAGGGTTGCTTGCTCCTGCTAAAGCCGTCCCGGAAGGTCCCTCTTAAAGCCTTCCGTGCTGGCTGTTAAACCGGCGCGTCTCTATCTCTTCCACTTCCAGGCGGGAGCGGAGTTCCGCTTCTTTGCCCCTTTTGTAGCTCTCATAAGTTCCAAAAAGCGCCTTGATACCCAGTTCCGCCTGGATGTTTTCGGCGTACCTATAGGCCAGTTCAGCGTCCGTAAAGTAGTCGCAGTAATGGTCGCCGCGGTTCCAGTTTTTAGGCATTCCGCCGATGGTTTTAACCGCCTCAACAACTATGTCTCCATCGGGATACCTTGCTCCGGGACTCCACCAGTCAACCAGGAATACCGTATGTCCTGATGAAAGTGCTTTAATCGTCGCTTCTGTCTTATTCATCTCTACCTCCTCAATCCCGGCTTCGGCTCCGGCTCCAAATAAAAAAGCGGGGTTCGGGCCATCACTCCCTCACCGCCGCCGCCGGTCGCTAAAAACCGCCGGGAAGTGTGATGGGCCTTCCCGGGGGCTCTCGATTCTTCATGTAGCCAGCCCTTAATTCTTGGGAGAACACATCGGGCTGGCAGGGGTGATTACTCATCCCATATAATTATAATATCGTAACATTACGATATTTGTCAATGAAATATTGCGAAATAATACGATATTTTTTGAGAATTTATTGATTTTTACTATACAGAAATATAGTATTATTTCGATAATATTTATGATAAAATAGTCGATAATTGAAGGTATGAAAGGAATGACTATAGATGAAATTGCCGAAGAACTCGGTATTCCATGGAAAACTGCCCATAAAAGAATCGAAACGTTGAACATAAATCCTTTATCGTATAAAGCGCTGTATGACCCAGCGGTGGTAGAACAAATCCGCAATGTGCCCGGCAGGGGCCGCCCCCCCAAAAAGCCGGAGGCCCTGGCCAAGGTAAAGAAGGGTAAAAAATAACTTCGTAAAAAAGACCGGAATTCCCTGAAAAATCTCTTGACAAGTGATACTACACGTGATACTATGTAATTATGGCAAGTGTGGAAAAGATCGTTGAAAAAATGAAAAATCAGCCTAACGGTATCACGCCCCACGAGGCGGACAGGGTTCTGACCGCCCATGGATACCGGCTTGACCGGCAGAGAAGCTCCCATTGCCAGTATATTAATCAACGCGGAGATGTTCTCACGGTTGTTGCCAAAAACCCGCTTAAAAAAGTGTACGTTACGGCCATTCTTGAGCGCATTGGCGAGAACTAGGGGGATTTTATGAAGAAAAGCGATTATCTGAACCTTCCGTATCACATTGTTATTCAGCGCATCACCGACGAGAGCGGTTCGTATTATTTTGCTGCGGTCCAGGAATTTGACGGATGTATGAGCCACGGGGATACCTACGAGGAGGCGTTTCAGAATATCCAAGAGGCTATGGAAGGATGGATTGAAACCAAACTTGAGAACGGTTTTCCTGTTCCCGAACCTGTTGCCGAAAGCCAATACAGTGGAAAGTTTGTGCTCCGTCTGCCAAAGACCCTCCATGCCCGGCTCGCTTTGGAGGCCGAAAAGGAAGGGGTGTCTCTTAATCAGTACGCATTGTACCGGCTGAGTACGACTACGGGCTAAAGCCATCCGCAAGGTCCCCGGCAGGGGTGGGCTCCCTAAGAAACCAAACAGAAGCAGGGAGTTTTGAAAACAATTTTGATAACAAATTTTTTTGCGGCCTCGTAATTCCTTATCCTGTAAAGACTTACAAAACGTTCTGATAGCCCCTAGGAGCAACGGCCATCATTTTCGGCACATTCATATATGGTTTTTTACTTATTTCTTCCATATTATAGTTTATCATTCAAGCAATAGCCAACGGGCTTTTTGGAGTTTTGAAAATTTTGATTTCCAATACCAATAAACCCGTTGCTCCCGCTTTTAACCGGAATTTCTACCCCGCCGCCTTTATCATAGGCTATCCCGAATATACCTTTCTTTCTTGAGGAGTTGCAATACCTCGGCGGCCAGCCAGCCAAGATGATAACAAAATCTTTCCTCATGGGAGTTGTCTTTCCTATCCGAATAGTCCATGACAAACCGTTCGATGTACTGTTCGTGGGAAAACGAAGCGGAGTTTTATACACCCGTACTTTGACGCTGTCGGTAAAGCAGGGACGTTTCACCTCAAATTCTTTGTAGTTTTTTGCCATGCCCAATCACCCAAAAATCTTAACAGCGCTATAGCCGACTATCCCCAGGACCATTATCCCAAGGGCTATGCCGAGCCTGGTTATTACCGTGTCTTTTCCCTTATTCCCCGTTTCCAGCTTGAGTATTTGCGTATCTTTCTGCAACAGTAGCCGCAACTGGCCGTCCTCGTACTCGTTGAATGATTGCGCCAATTTCTGATTCGCTTCCCGCTGAAACCGCAATTGAGCGCTCAAGCTCGCCGATTCCTCCGCTAAGCTCCTGGCTTTCGCGCTCAATTGTTGCGCCTGTAATAGCCAGCTCTGTTTCTCCGCTTCGGAGCTCCTCTTGTATGCCTCGATACTCTGCAGCTCCGACTCCTTGATCAGATACCACTGCTCTTGTTCCTGGCCGTGTAACACACCCCAGGCAGAGAAAAGCAACAAGGCAAACAAGGATATAAAAAAACAAATTTTGGTTTCTGTGCACATCATTGCTCCTTCCGCCGGTCAAGGGCGGGCTGATAATATTTAGACCGCTGCCAGTTATCGGCAACGTTGGCTCCCATGGAAAACCCACAGGCGCCCATAATCCCCATAATGACAGCGGGGCCGATGGCGGCAATGGCTTCCGGAACCAGGGCAAGGGTAAACCCGTAGATTGCCAATAGCGACAATACCCCTACCAAAAATGCGTGTTTCTTTTTCATCCCGTCCTCCTGAATATCCGTTTAGAAACGATCTTCCCGTATCGCACCGTCATACTGTTATGGAGACTGTCCCAATCCGGCAGCCTAAAGTGGCCGATTACCGCTCCGGTCCGCACCCGCTCCCAACGGTCTACCACATACTCCCCCCGGGCCGGGACGTAATCAGGCCCAGCCTTCTCTACAGCCCACCGGCCGCCGGCAAACATGGCCAGCAGCGCCGCCGGGTCCTCAACAAAGAAGTTGTCATTATCGTTGGGGTCCTCTCCGTTGTAATAGATATACCCCCGGTCAATGCCCTGACAGAGACATTCTATAATATTAAGTTTCAGACCCCGCTCGCGTTCGGCAATTTCCAGGATATCCAGGGCGTAACAAGCGGCTTCGCCGGCCTCTCCTAAAAGTGTTTGGATTCCCTCTTTCATTTTACCCCCAAAAACAGTTTTATGACGGCGGGTATATGCGTTAGGAGCGCCGTCCCAATGGCAGTGCCGATAATCATAATGGCCCGTCCGGTAAAAGTGTCCCACATAAGGGCCTTTTTTACCGTGGGGGTTTGTTCCAGCTTATTGAGCCTTTCCCAGTTTTCTTTTACGTGTTCCTGAATCTTGATATGCTCGCGCATAAGCTGTTCCCACCTCACGTCAAAGGCGGCTTTGCGGGCTGCCTCCTTCCTACTTTCTTCGTCCATTCGCTCAAGCAGCGTCTCTATTTTTTGAAGCCGCTGCAATATTGCCATGATGTTTTCGTTTTCTTCGTTCATGACGTTCCCTCCACTATTCCCGTTCGTCCGGAGCTCCCTCTCCGGCTGTCTCAACAATCATATCATCCAAAGATCGGTTTTGTTATAATGTAAGAAAAAATAAATCATTTTTTTTATTATGATGGAGGCGTTTATGGCGAAAATTAGAGACTATGCGGATCTGTTTGCCCTTGACGGGCGCTGGCGAAAAAAGCGGGCGGAAAAGAAAATTTACTTCACCAACAAGTCCTTGCAGACCCGCGCTGCGATTATGAAAAACTACATCGTGCCCTTGTGGGGCGAAGCAAACCCCCGGAAGCTCACCGTGCGGATAATCGACGAGGCCATGGAGGGCGTCACATCGGAA
>JAIRLQ010000548.1 GCA_031259345.1 Treponema sp. | reverse complement strand
AGCTTTTAAGTCAGAAGCTAAAGCTTTTAAGTCAGAAGCTAAAGCTTTTGGGTCAGAAGCTAAAGCTTTTGGGTCAGAAGCTAAAGCTTTTGGGTCAGAAGCTAAAGCTTTTAAGTCAGAAGCTAAAGCTTTTGGGTCAGATTCAGCGTTGTCTTTGGTAATATCGCCCGTTCGCCGTACTGCGGCCTTTCCGGTTCCGCGCGTTATCTTCCCGAAAGGCCGCGTCCGGTACCCGGTGCGGCTTGTTCTCTATCTTCCCGATGATTTTCTTTAACGGATGGATACATCCAGCGCCAGGGTATACCCGCCGTGTTTGGCCGCAATAGCCTGCGCTGCCGCCGTGATTTCGTTCGGTTTTTCCGCGGCCTGTACCTGTCCCGGCACCGGCCCTGTCTTATCCGTCCGGGTGCTCACGATATGGATGGCGTTCCGTTCCCTGCTTTCACTCCCTGCTCTGTCTGCCCTGCGGCGGGGTGTTTCCCCGCGCACGTAATGTATCATCGTAAAATTTAATCATAAACCTATAGACATACATTTAAAATTTTGATAGTATTTTAACAATATTTGTTTTTATAAGGAGGAGAAGACATGAAAAAATTAGTAATTGGAACTTTGATCTTGTGCTGCGCTTTTTCGCTTGCTTTTGCGGGTGGGGGCCAGGCGGGTGGGGGAGCGGCAGCTTCAGACACCGTAACCATCGGCGCGGTTTTCCCGCTTTCCGGCAGTGTGGCGTTCTATGGCACCGAGTCCAGGGACGGCGCTCTTCTGGCAATTGACGAGATCAATGCGGCAGGCGGCCTTAACGGCAAGAAGCTTACCCTCATCGCCGAAGACGATGAAGGCCAGGCGGACAAATCGTTAAACGCCTTTACCAAGCTGACTACCCAGAACAACGTTTCTTTTGTTCTTGGTTCCAGCACCTCGGGGGCTACCAAGTCCATGACCGCTCTTGCCCAACAGCGCAAGGTCATTCTGATTTCCCCCTCTGCCACCGCTCTTGACGTTACCGAGGCGGGCAGCTTTGTTTTCCGGGCATGTTTTATCGACCCATTCCAGGGCGTTGTAGGTGCCGATTTTGCCTTCGATACCCTCAATGCCCGCAGGGCGGCTGTCCTCTATGACGCCGGCGCCGATTACAACTCCGGCCTCGCCGATGCGTTCCGCCAGCAGTTCAAGGCCATAGGTGGCCAGGTTGTGGCTGACGAAGCGTATCAGACCGGCGATGTAGACTTTAACGCCCAGGTTACCCGTATCAGGGCAGCCAATCCCGATGTGATATATCTTCCCAACTATTACAACGATGTGGCTCTCCAGGCAAAGCAGCTTCGGGCACAGGGCATTACCTGCGCTCTGGTCGGTGGCGACGGCTGGGACAGCCTTATTGACAATGCCGGCGACGAAGCTCTTAACGGCTACTGGTCGTCAGGTTTTGCTTCTGATACCACAGACCCCAAAGGCCAGACCTTTGTTAAGGCCTATGCCGCCAAGTTCAACAAACCCGCTTCCCAGTTCGCGGCCTTGGGCTACGATACCATGATGCTGGTAGCCGATGGCATTAAAGCCGCCGGCAACTTTGACACCACCGCGGTAGCCGCCGCCATGGCCAAGCTTTCCGGTTCTTATGTTACCGGCAACATCCGTTTTGACGCCAACCGGAACCCCATCAAGGGCGCTGCTATTCTCGAAATCGTGAAGAGCGGCGGGAAGCTTGCAAACGCCTATAAAACTACTGTAAATCCCAAGTAAGTCCAAAGCCGAAGAAGAGACCGGGTAAAAGCCCGGCCTCTTCTTTGGTTTACAGGCAAAAAAATGATCGTACTACAGCAGCTAATAAACGGGGTTTCTCTGGGGTCGATTTATGCCCTTATTGCCCTGGGTTATACCATGGTCTATGGGATAGGTCTCCTTATTAACTTTGCCCATGGTGATATTCTCATGGTCGGAGCGTATGCGGCTTTCTTTGTGCTGGGCGCTATCGGTTCAGGTCCTGTGGGGATGCTTCTCGCTTTTATTGTCTCCATGATCCTCTGCGCCGGTTTTGGAATTTCCATAGAACGTCTGGCATACCGGCCCCTGAGGTCCGCGCCGCGTCTTAATTCGCTGATTACCGCTATTGCCGTAAGTTTAATTTTGGAAAACGGCGCGCGGGTGCTGCCTTTTATCGGCCCCAATCCGCGCCAGTTCCCAAGGCCCGCGGTGGTTAATATCCAGGTAGGCGGCGCTCTCTCAATTTCCAACATTCAAATAATCGTGATTATTCTTTCGGCGCTTCTGATGCTGGCCCTGAATTATATTATAAATTATACAAAACGGGGTAAGGCTATGCGCGCCGTTTCCTACGATATGGCTGCGGCAAGCCTTATGGGGATTTCGGTTAACAGGGTTATTTCCTTTACCTTTGCTCTGGGCTCGGTGCTTGCCGCCGCAGGGGGCGTTCTCTATGCTTCGGCGTATCCCCAGGTAAACCCACTTATGGGCATGATGCCCGGCCTCAAGGCTTTTGTAGCGGCGGTTTTGGGAGGTATAGGTTCCATTCCCGGAGCCATGCTCGGGGGCTTTATTCTTGGCATAGCGGAAACATTTACCAAGGGCTTTATTTCCAGCCAGTTCAGCGATGCCATTTCATTTGGCATATTAATTATTGTTCTGCTGATAAAACCCACGGGAATTCTCGGCAGAGCATTGAGGGTGAAGGTATAAATGGGATTTAGAATTTCTTTTAGATCTACCATTATTTTAACCATTTTTGGCATCCTGGCGGTGTTTCTCCCCCTCTTGTTAATGAAGGCTGGTATCCTCGATCCATATCCGGCTCATATTATTGCTATGGGCGGGGTTAACGCGATTATGGCCATGTCGGTAAATATGATTGTGGGGATTACAGGCCAGCTTTCTTTGGGACAGGCCGGTTTTCTGGCCATTGGGGCTTATTCGTGTATATTTTTCAACCTTGATATGGGCGTGCCCCTTCCTTTGGCGGCGGTCTGCGCTGTTTTTCTTACCGGCATCGCCGGATTTCTCATCGGGTTTCCGGTGCTCAAACTTACCGGCGATTATCTGGCCATAGTTACCCTGGGGTTTGGTGAAATTATCCGGGTTGTTTTTATCAATTTGAAGGCGCTTACAGGCGGCCCTAACGGCCGTCAGTTTCCAACCGCCATGTTGCTGAACGGGGAACTGGCCCTGGTGGTAGTAACCGCGATACTGGTATTGGTATTGGCGCTGCTTCAAAATTTTCTCCGTTCAACCTATGGCCGGGCAATCATGGCAGTGCGGGAAGATGAAGTTGCCGCCAATTCTGTGGGTGTTGATATTTTCCGTTATAAAATGACGGGCTTTGTAATAGCGGCGTTTATTGCCGGCATAGGCGGTTCTCTTTACGCTATGGTGGTAGGTTTTGTCAGGCCCGACATCGCGCAATTTCTTAAATCCATAGATTTCCTTATTTATGTGGTTTTGGGCGGCATGGGTTCCATGACCGGTTCCATACTGGCGGCTTATATTTTGACATATTTGCAGGAATTTTTGCGCTTCCTCCAGGATTACCGGCTTCTCATCTATCCCCTGATCCTTATCTTTGTCATGCTGTTCCGTCCCAAGGGACTTTTGGGTACAAAGGAATTTTCCTTTGTAAAAACAGTAGACCGTTTGGCGGGTTTTATTTTCCGCAAAACAGGCAAGGAGAAAACCGGTGCCTGAAGGAAAAGAACTGATTCTTAAAGTAAACAATCTCTCCATCGTTTTTGGCGGCTTAAGGGCGGTAAGTGAATTTTCCTGCGATCTTTACCGCGGGGAACTTATGGGCCTTATCGGGCCAAACGGGGCGGGGAAAACGACGGTATTCAACATGATTTCCGGCGTCTATACTCCCACAGAAGGGGAGATTAGTTTTTGGGACAACCGGGGGAAAATTCACCAGATAGGTACTCTGAGCCCCGCAGCCCTTAACAGGGTGGGCATCGCCAGGACTTTCCAGAATATACGGCTTTTTGGCAGCCTTACGGTGGAAGACAATGTCCGGATTGCCCTTCATTCCCGGCGTACCGTAAATCCGGTGGATGTCCTTTTCCGGCTAAAGCGTTTTTGGAAAGACGAAGAAGCCATGGTAGAACGGGCGGGGGAATTCCTTTCTCTTTTTAAAATAGAACACAAAAAGCATGAGCTGGCCAGAAACCTCCCCTATGGAGAACAGCGGAAATTAGAGATCGTCCGGGCCTTGGCGGCCAATCCTACCCTTCTTCTTTTGGATGAACCTGCGGCGGGAATGAACCCCCAGGAGACCGGGGAACTTATGAAGCTTATTTCATTTATCCGCAAAGAATTTCACCTTACCATACTTTTAATAGAACACGACATGCACCTGGTTATGGGAATTTGTGAGCGCCTTATGGTCCTGGACTACGGACGCATTATCGCCCAGGGCCTTCCCGAAGAAATACGTCAAAATCCGTCGGTGATTAAAGCCTATTTGGGAGCGGAGGCGGTAAATGGCTGAACCTCTGCTTAAGGTAACGGATCTGTCGGTACATTACGGCGTCATCCATGCCCTGCGGGGTATTTCCTTCGAAGTGAGTGCCGGGGAAATTATTTCGCTCATCGGTTCCAACGGCGCGGGGAAGAGCACAACCCTCCACGCCATTTCAAACATTATTAAAAAAACTCAGGGCGGCGTTTTGTTTGACGGGAAGGATATCAGCGCCCTTCCGCCGGACAAGATAGTCTCTTTGGGCCTTGTGCAGGTTCCCGAGGGGCGCCGTATTTTTGCCAATTTAACGGTCAAAGAAAACCTCGAAATGGGCGCCTATTCCCGAAAGGATGGGAACAATATACCCCACGACATGGAAAGGGTCTTCGTCGTTTTCCCCCGCCTGAAAGAAAGAGTGCGCCAGATTGCGGGTACCCTTTCAGGGGGCGAACAGCAAATGCTGGCCATGGGCCGTTCCCTTATGGCAAAGCCCAAGCTGCTTCTCCTTGACGAACCTTCCATGGGGCTGGCCCCTATCCTGGTGGACGAAATATTTTCAGTCATTAAGGAATTCAACCAGGCCGGAACAACCATACTCCTCGTGGAGCAAAACGCCTTCAAGGCTTTGAACCTGGCGCACCGGGCGTATATACTTGAAACCGGCGAGATTGTAAAAACCGGCCCTGCCGGGGATCTTATGAAAGATGATGCGGTAAAAGCGGCGTATCTGGGGGGCTAATCTTTACAGGCCGCACGGGCCTTTGGTAATCCGCGTTGATTCGTACGTGGGCCCATGCCCAAGAAACCGCCTTTCGGCGGAGGAGCCTCTGCGCCGGGCTTGGTTGATTTACCATATTTATGTGTTATAATTATAGCTATAATAAAGAAGGAGGCCAAACATGATAGTAAGCCTGGTGATGACCAAAAATCCTATTTATATTCACCCTGATATGAGTGTAAACGAAGTCCGATCCCTTATGGACAAGGAAAAAATCGGGCACCTGCCGGTATTGGACAAGAACAATAAATTGATTGGGCTTGTAACCAGAAAGGATCTTGTCAAAGCGAGCCCTTCGGCGGCTACCAGCTTGGATATGTACGAAATAAGTTATCTTCTGTCAAAAATGACCATTAAAGAAGTGATGGAAAAAAATGTGGTAACCGTGGCGGAAGATGAAGTTATGGAAGAAGCCGCCCGAATTATGGCAGATCAGGGCTTGGGCTGTCTTCCGGTGCTGCGGGGTTCTCTTTTGGTTGGGATTATCACAGATACTGATCTTTTCCATGTTTTTGTTAATGCCTTTGGTGCGCGGCATCCCGGTATACGGGTTGTCTTTATTATAGAAGAAAAGCCCGGCCAGCTCGCCAAAATATGCCAGGCCATAGCGGAAAAAGGGGGAAACATAGTCTCTCTTATGACATCCGAAGGGGATGATCTTTCGCACAAGAGGCTTACCTTAAAAATCGAAGGCATAAACCGCAGCGAAACCGAAAGCCTAATCAGATCCCTTCCGGGTACAGAGCTTGAAGATATTCGTGAATAATTGGCTGGTTGCGCAACGTAAAAAACGAACCATAGCCTGGTATTGCACAATTTCTTCCCGTTTAGTAAAATACCCTTAATATAATGGAGTAAGAGATGGGTGTACTTGGTATTGTTTTGCTGGTTTTTTTTATAATTGTCGCGGTTCTTTTGATTCTGCTGGTTCTGGCCCAGAATGAGGAAGGGGACAGTCTTGGCGGTATTTTTGCGGGCGGTTCAGGTTCCGCTTTTGGCTCCCGTTCGGGTAATGTGTTGACCCGTACGACGACAATATTGGGGGCCTTGTTTCTGGTTATAAGCCTCGGCCTGGCGCTGGTGAACCGCAGCCCCAGAGGGAGCGGCGTTGAGTCCGCGGGCCGCCAACTGGCTCCCGCAGAAAACGCAGACTGGTGGCGGGAAAATGAAGCCTCCGACGCTGCCGGGACCGGTTTATCCGAGCCGGTTATTACAGCGCCTGAGCAGCCGGTTGAAACGGCCCAATAGGGTTTTTCCGGGGGTTTGCTATGTTTCTTTACGAGGTGTTTTCACCGGAGTTGATTAAAATCGGCCTCGATGCGGAAGATAAAGATGAAGTGTTTGAAGAGATGGTAGACCAGTTTTGCCAGGCCGAAAAAACCAATGTCCGGGAAGAGTTACTGGAAGCCCTTAGGGAACGGGAAGCCAAAATGTCCACAGGAATACACAAGGGTATTGCCATTCCCCATGGAAAGACCAACGCCATAGAAAATGTACACGGTATTTTGGGGGTCTCTAAAAAAGGAATTGATTACGATGCCCTGGACGGGCAGCCGGTGTATCTTCTTTTTATGATTTTGGCTCCCCAAAAAGATTCCGAAAAGCATCTTCGTTTGTTAAAACGCCTGGCAATGCTTTTGGATAATCCCCAATTTTATACCGAGCTTGTTACCCAAACGGATCCCCAGGCGGCCAATGGAATTATAAAAAAATACGAGGAAATTTTTATTGCGTCATATTAACGGATAATCAAGCGGGCTTTTCATGGAATTGGAAGAAGATAAAAATGTTTTACAGCATCTGCTTGATCTTGAGGCAGAGGCTGCCGCGCTGGTAGATGATGCCCAGGCCAAAGCTGAAAAGCGGATTTCCGAAGGAGAAGCGCAAAATCGTTTAAAATATGATAAATCTTATAATGAAGAAATACGGCGTCTTGAGGCTGAATATAATAAAGAGGTTGAAGCCGCCCGTAAAGTATACAAAGAACAGCTTGAAGCCTACCGTAATGACCTCAATATGAGAAGTATAAATTCCGAAGCTTTTACCGCCTTGGCCCGGCA
>JAIRLQ010000537.1 GCA_031259345.1 Treponema sp. | reverse complement strand
GGACCTGAACGACCTGTACCGCCGGGTGATTAACCGGAACAACAGGCTCAAGCGGCTTCAGGCATTGAACGCTCCGGACATTATTATTCGCAACGAAAAGCGTATGCTTCAGGAAGCGGTAGACGCCCTCTTTGACAATTCCCGCAAGAAGCGGGTGGTGAAGGGCGCAAGCAACAGGCCCCTTAAATCCATCAGCGATATGCTCAAGGGCAAGCAGGGCCGCTTCAGGCAGAACCTGCTGGGCAAGCGGGTTGATTATTCGGGCCGCAGCGTTATTACCGTCGGCCCGGAGCTTAAAATGTGGCAGTGCGGCCTTCCCACCAAAATGGCCCTGGAACTTTTTAAGCCTTTCATCATGAAAAAACTTGTTGAAAAGCTGGTAGTTTATAATATCAAAAAGGCAAAAACCATGGTGGAACAGGAATCTCCGGAAGTGTACGCCATTTTGGATGATGTGGTAAGAGAACATCCGGTGCTCCTGAACCGTGCGCCTACCCTGCACCGCCTGGGGATTCAGGCTTTTGAACCGGTACTGGTAGAGGGAAAGGCTATCAAGCTTCATCCCCTGGTGTGCCATGCCTTTAATGCCGACTTCGACGGCGACCAAATGGCTGTCCATGTGCCCCTGACCCAGGCTGCCCAAATGGAATGCTGGACATTGATGCTCAGTGCCCGGAATCTGCTTAATCCGGCGAACGGAAAAACCATTGTATTCCCGTCCCAGGACATGGTTCTGGGTATTAACTTCCTTACCCGCATCAAAGCGGGAGCCAAGCGCCCCGGTTTTTCCAGGGCCGCGACAAAAGACAGGATCCCCCGCTATTCATCAAGCGAAGAAATCCTGATGGCTGTGGAGTCAAAAGCCCTGGACTGGGAAGCCCTTATTCAGGTTAAGGCGCCCAAGCTGCCTGTCCTTGAAAAAAAGCAGATAAAAAACGAGAAGGGCGATGTAATCAAAGAGGTGGTTGCGGAGCTAAACCCCGCTCATGGCGGCCTCATCGAGACAACTCCGGGGCGCCTGGTGTTTAACGAAGAAATGCCCCCGGAAATCCCCTTTATTAATTACGAACTTAAAGACAAAGAGCTTCGGGCGCTTATCGAAAAGATTTTTGCCGAAAAGGGTTCCTGGACTACTGTAAAAATGCTGGACGCCATCAAGGCAACGGGTTATAAATACGCTACTGTTTTTGGCGCTACTATTGGTGTGGATGACATCGTAGTCCCCAAAGAAAAGGCCGCGATGATTGAAGAGGCCAACAAAAAGGTAGAAGGCATCAAGGCCCACAGGCTGAATGGCGCCATTACCGATGAGGAATCCCACAGCCGTATTGTTGACGTTTGGTCCAAAACCACCGAAGAAGTTGCGGCTATCATGATGGAAACCCTGGAAACCGACAAGGGCGGGTTCAATTCTATTTATATGATGGCCAATTCCGGCGCCCGGGGAAGTAAAAACCAGATTCGCCAGCATGCCGGGATGCGCGGACTTATGACCAACACCAACAATGAATTTATTGAACTGCCCATTCGTTCAAACTTTAAAGAGGGCCTTTCGGTAATCGAGTTTTTTATCTCTACCCATGGCGCCCGAAAGGGTCTGGCCGATACGGCGCTTAAAACCGCTTCTGCAGGTTATCTGACCCGGCGGCTTGTAGACATTGCCCAGGATGTTGTGGTAAACGAAGATGACTGCGGCACTATTAACGGCATTGAATATGGGGCTATCAAGAACGGCGAAGAAATTGTTGAACCTTTGCGGGATCGTATTGTAGGCCGTTATACTCTGGAGCAGGTGAAGCATCCCATTACCAAAGAAATAATTGTTGATGTAAACCAGGAGATAACCGACGAAGTTGCCGCAAAAATTGAAGCCGCCGAACCCGCGGGGCTTGAAACTGTCCGCATAAGGACGGTTCTTACCTGCGAGGCAAAGCATGGGGTTTGCCGCAAATGTTACGGCAGAAACCTGGCAACAAACCGCACGGTGGATATAGGCGAGGCGGTGGGTACCATTGCAGCCCAGTCAATCGGTCAGCCGGGTACCCAGCTTACCATGAGGACCTTCCATATCGGCGGCGCCGCAACCAAAGTCAGCGAAGACGATCGTATCTTCCTCAAGTACCCTGTCTTTATCAAGCATGTGGAAGGGGTGCATGTAGAGCTTCCCAACGGCCATTGGCTTTTTACCAGAAAGGGGCATGTCATCATCAACAAGGTGATGGATGTACACTACAAACTGGAACCCAAAGATGAACTTTTGGTACATGACGGGGACAGAGTTTTCCAGAATACGCCGATTTTTAAACACGGGGCCAAAGAAGTTTTTCCCCTGGAAGCCGCTTTTGTAAGAATTGTGGAAGAAGGAAAGTCCCGCACCCTGTATCTTACCGGGCAGGATCAAAAGATTGAAATTAGAAACGGATCTGAATTCAAGGTAAAAAAGGGTGAGGTAGTAGAGGCCGGAAAAACCATCGCCACCTTCGACGTGTATTCCGATCCTATTATTGCGGAAGTTGGCGGACGGGTAAAATACGAAGATATTATCCCGGGTACAACCCTTAAAGAAGAAACCAACGACAACGAAAAGACCGAGAAAAAGATCACCGAATTCCAGCCTGAAAACAAACAACCCCGTATCGTGATTCTGGACAAAGAAGACAATATTGCGGCTTCTTACTTCCTTCCCGGCGGCGCCGTGATTCAGGTTGATGAGGATGAAAAGATCAACGCCGGGCGTATCATAGCCAAGACGATAAAAGAAACCACCAAGGCCCAGGATATTACTTCGGGTATTCCCCGGGTTAACGACCTTTTCGAAGGGCGGAAACCAAAAAATCCGGCAGTATTGGCGGCAATTTCCGGAATTGTGCATTTCAAGAATATTGTAAAAGGCAAGCGTATTGTCATTATCGAAGATGATTTCCAAAAAGAATACAAACACCAGGTTCCCATGACCAGGCGGCTCCTGGTTCGGGACGGCGACAGGGTGGAAGCGGGCGAACCTCTTTGCATGGGCGCGACCGATCCGCACGATGTGCTTGAAATACTGGGCGAGGCCGCTTTACAGCGTTACCTTATTGATGAGATCCAGCAGGTTTATTCAAGCTCCGGCGTTTCCATCAACGATAAACATATCGGCGTTATCATCCGCCAAATGATGCGGAAAGTGCAAATTAAGCGGGTAGGAGATACAAGGTTTATCTTTGGCCAGTTGGTGGACAAGTATAAGTTCCACGAAGAAAACCGGCGGGTGATTGACCAGGGCGGCCAACCTGCTGTGGCGGGGCCCGTTTTCCAGGGAATTTCAAAAGCCTCCCTTTCTATCGATTCGTTCCTGTCGGCGGCAAGCTTCCAGGAAACCACCAAAGTGCTTACAAACGCGGCTATCAGGGGGGATATTGATTATCTTAGGGGTCTTAAAGAAAACATCATCATTGGTCACCATATCCCCGCGGGCACGGGCATGAGACCCTACCGTCAGGTTAAGCTTTTTGACGAAGAAGATCAGGATCAGGATCTCTTTATGGAAGAGATCCTGGAAAGGCGGAGGCAGGAATCGGCGGAAAGAAAGGCCATGGGGGGAGAGGATTACGCTGTCGAGGATGCCGAGGTGGACGCTGAAGTGGAGGCCACCGCCGAAGCGGATGGTGATATTCCCGATGACAGTGAAGATTAGGAGCCGTACATAAGGGAACCTCTGAAAACTTCAGTTTTCGGAGGTTTTCTTACCCCATGGAGAAAATTGCATTTGTGTAATTTTTTATGCCCCGAGCCTTGCCAGGAAAGAACGGGTACGCTCCATCCTGGGGTTGTCAATTACTTCGGCGGCGGCCCCTTCTTCGACAAAGGCGCCCCCATCCATAAAAAGTACCCTGTCGGCAACTTCCCTGGCAAAGGGAATTTCGTGGGTAACAATAACCATGGTCATCTTTTCCGCCGCAAGGCCGCGTATCACTTTAAGGATGTCCCCGGTAAGTTCCGGGTCCAGGGCGCTGGTAGGTTCATCGAAAAACAGCACTTCGGGATCCAGCGCCAGAGCCCGGGCAATTGAAACCCGCTGCTGCTGTCCGCCCGAAAGCTCACAAGGGTAACTTGCGGCTTTGTCTTTAAGGCCCATTTTTTCCAGAAGACTCATTGCGCGGGCTCTGGCTTCTTCTTTTTCCCGTTTTAATACAAAAACCTGGGCTTCGGTAATGTTACGCAGCACCGAAAAATGGGGAAATAGGTTAAAATTCTGGAACACCAGCCCAACTTTAAGGCAGATTTCCCGAAGCTTGTCGGGAGGAACATAGACTCCGTCATGTACCATGTCCCTGCCGGTAAGGGTAATGTTGCCTGAGTTAACCAGTTCCAAGTGGGTGATGCACCGGAGCAGGGTTGACTTTCCCGATCCTGACGGCCCGATAATGGCGACTACTTCACCCTGATTTACGGTAAATGAAAGATCTTTTAAAACGTCCAGTTTTCCAAAAGATTTTGAAAGACCGGTTACTTTTACAATTTCCATAAAGAGCCGCCTTCAATCCTTAGGAATAATACGAAAGTTTTTTTTCGCAGCTTGAAAACACAATGGTTACTACCCAGTTCATAATAAGGTAAAAAAGTCCGGCGATAAAAATGGGCATGGTAGAAAATTCCCGGGCCGCCGCGTTCTGGGCGGCATGAAAAAGTTCCGCTACGCCTATCACCTGGGCAAGGGCGGTATCTTTTACCAGGGTTATTACTTCGTTTCCGCAGGCCGGAAGTATACGTTTAACCATCTGGGGAAGTACAATGTGAAGGAAGGTACGCCGCTTTGTAAAACCCAGGACTTTTGCCGCTTCGTACTGGCCTTTGGGGATTGCTTCAATGCCCCCCCGGTAAATCTCGGCAAAGTACGCCGCATAATTCAGGGAAAAGGCAATGATAACAGCGGTAAAGCGCTTATACGAAAGGATGTATGTAACGCTATTCCAAAAGACCGGGGAACTTATATAGCCTGAAAGGGTTTCTTTTAAAAAGAGAAGAAGGTACTTGGGCGCAAAATAAATAAAAATCAACTGAAGGATGAGAGGCGTCCCCCGCATGATTAACAAATAAAAACCGACAAGCTTTTGCAGGAGGCGGATTTTTGACATGCGCCCGAAAGCGACGAATAATGCAAAAGGGACAGAAAAAAGCAGTGTGAGAAAAAAGACTTCCAAAGAAGTAACTGTCCCTTCGAGCATTATGCCTATCATAGCTTTGTTATTTCCCTATAATGGAAATGTCCGCGCCAAGCCACTTGGTGGCAATTTTGGCTACCGTTCCGTCTTTTGCCATTTCCAGAAGAGTCGCCCAAACCTTGTCCGCCAAAGCTTTGTCGTTTTTGCGGAAGCCAATGCCAAACTCTTCTTCGCCCAGGGTTTCTTTAAGAATACGGAAATCTTTGCCCGAACGGTTGATATTATCGTTGGCAACCACCAGGTCGATGACTACGGCGTCGGTGCCGCCAACATCAAGATCCATCAGGGCGGTAAGGAAATCTTTGTATTCGATTATATTTTTAAGGCTGGATTTAAAAGCCGGCGCGTCTTCAATGGCATCCACAGAAGAAGAACCCGCCTGGGTCCCCACGATTTTCCCCTCAAGATCCTTTAGGGCCTGTACAGGAGAATTCCCTTTGACTACGATAACCTGGGCATTCTTGAGATAGGGAGGGGTATACAGTATGTTTTGCTTCCGCTCTTCGGTGATAGTAAAACCATTCCAGATACAGTCGATTTCGCCGGTGTTAAGCTCCTGCTCTTTGGCATTCCAGTCGATGGGTTGGGGAGCCAACTCTATTCCCATGCGGCGGGTAACTTCCTTTGCCAGGTCAATATCGTAGCCGACAATTTCGTTGTTCTCGTTCCTGTACCCCATGGGCGGAAAAGAATCATCAAGACCCAGGACAAGCTTTTTTTTGTTCATGATGCTTTGAAGGGAATTGTCCCCTCCAGCCGCTCCGTCGCCCGCTCCATCGCTTTTGCCCCCGGCAAAAGCCGCCGTGGCTGCCAGCATGACAGCCAGAATAACAATACCAATCCTTTTCATTGTTTCCTCCTGAAATATAATATGCTCAAAACCGAATGGTTTTAACGCAAGCTCACTTTACCGTATTTTCTTTAAAATGTAAACTTTAAATCCTATGGATTATGAGATTATTACCGCCGATCCGGCAAAAAATATAACTGTTTTTGTGCTAAATCAGATTAACGGCAGGGAAGAAAGGGCTGTCCTTTCAAAGGCGCTGCTCAGGGACGGGCGTTTTAAAGCGGAGCAGGTAGGTTTTATTTCCCCGCCTTCCATTAATGAAAAGCAGGGGCTTTGGCGCCTGGAAATGATGGGGGGCGAATTTTGCGGGAATGCGGCCCGGAGCTTTGGCCTGTTTGCCGCCCGTAGGCAGGGCTTGCGGGGGAAACAGGAATTTGCTGTTTCCGTGAGCGGCGCCAATGGTCCTGTTACTGTTAAAGTTGAGCTTGACGCCGGAAAGCCCGGTTCCGGCTGGGCCGCGGTGGAAATGCCCCTGCCCCGGTCATGCGTTTTTCTGGATTATAAAGGGAAAAGCCTCCCTGCCCTTGTTTTTGACGGTATTACCCATGTTATTGCCAAGGACATTAAGGGGGATGAAAAAAAATTCTATGCCATTAAAGATTTACTTGAAAGAAAATTGGGCCCCTCAAAAGACAAGGCGCCTTTGGCGGCAATCGGCGTTATGTTTTATGATGAAGCTTTGGCTTTTATGACACCGGCGGTTTATGTCAGGGAAACAGATTCGCTCGTGTTTGAATCAAGCTGCGGTTCAGGAACCGCGGCTTTTGCGGTATGGGAAACCCTACAGGCTCCCAAGGATACCCAAAATGGCGAAAGGATCATCCCCGTTAAACAGCCCGGAGGAGTTATCGAAGCGGTAGTAAAAAAGGCTTCAGGGAAAACCATTGCCATTTTTATCGGCGGGCCGGTATTTCTGAGCGAAATTATGAGCTTTAGCCTGCCGGAGAGGCGTTAAAGGAAGCTGTCCCCGGACTATTAGAGCGCCGTATAGCCTGCTTCCGTAACAGCGGCCTTAAGGCTTTCCGGGTTTACCTCGCCGGTATGTTCAACTTCGGCGCTGTTGCTTTTAAGGTTTACTTTGGCGGATTTAACCCCGCTTACCGCTTCAAGCGCTTCTTTGACATGCGCAACGCAATGTTCGCAGGACATTCCTTCAATTTTAAGCTGTGTTTTCATTTAAATTCCCCCGCCCTACAGAGTATATTAATTTTCAATTCTTGAATACATTCTTTAATGCGTGGTATAATATTTTCAGATGCATAAGCCTTTTGCGGTTCCGGTAACAAAAGTTTTACCGGATGTTAAAATGCCAGAGCCCAGAATTTCTCCTCTTGTTATTATCGTCCTAAGGCTTCTGGGCAGATTTTACCTGTTTATATTTTACGGTATAGCCCGAATAATACTTAGGGGAGAAAAAGAACTTTTTGAAGCTTTTAAGCGCCATCTTGAAGGAAAAAGCCGGTGTATTATCGCGTTCCGCCATCCCAATGGGGGGGAACCCCAGCTCCTTAGCTGGTTTTTTCTGTTCAGGTTAAGGCTTCTGGCCGGCAGGGCCGGTATACGGCTTCCCCGTTTTCCCCACGCGGTTTTTGTTTATGGCTACGAAGTTGTCCGCTGGGGCGGATGGATAGCGCGCCTTGTAATGCCCAATGTGGGCGCCCTGCCTATTCATCATTCCAAGCTTGACCGGGAAGGCATGGCCAGAATCTATAAAACCATTATAGAAGGGCCTTTTCCTCTTGCGCTGGCGCCGGAAGGCCAGGTTTCTTATACCACCGATTCGGTGCCCCGTCTTGAGCAGGGGGTTATACGTATAGGCTTTGGCGCCGCCGACCTCATGAAGAGTAAAGGGGAAAGCGCGCCGTTGGAGATTCTCCCTGTGGCGGTACATTTCCGTTTTGGTTCCTGGGGGCGGCTGACCCTGGAAGGCCTTCTTAGAAAGATTGAAAGATATACAGGGGTTAACGGGAGAAAGCTGCCCCTCTGTGAACGGCTTAAGGCCTCCCGGGATGTAATCCTTGTGGCAAATGAAAAGCGCTATGGCCTTGAAAGCAATGAAAACCTGCTTTTTGAGCAGCGCCTTAATTTGGTAATTGTCCGGGCCCTCGAAACTACCGAGCGCATTTTGGGGGTAAAAACAGGTGATAACAACTTGGCCGGCAGCCGCACAACCATCCCCGAAGAAGAACTTTTTTCCCGCATGTACAACCTGCGGCAGATCTGCTGGGACAGGCGCATACTCCCCGGTGTGGATACTCTGGATAATCATTCGGGGGTTGAGCGGGGGATTATGGATCTGCGGGCCGGTGAAGCCTGGTACGCAGGGCGCCATCTGGAACTGGTGGATTTTGCCTGGTATTTCCGGGGGCCTGTGCCGGGTGATGACGAGCCCCTTCATCATAAAATTGAATATTCCCAGAACCTCTGGGATTTTGCCAATCGTACTATGGGCGGCGCTTATTCCAACCGTATAAGCATTTTCCCCCGGCGGGTTATTATCCAGACCGCCCCGGTAATTAACTTAAGCGAGAGGCTCCTGTCGTACCACGAAGACAAGAAAGCCGCTATCGCCAAAGCCCTTTCGGATCTTCGTGATTCTTACTATAAGTGTATAAATGAAGTTAATAAAACGGATTAACAATTTTGTGCCTTTGGCTTTTTGGGTGGTTTTGGTTTTTTCCTGCGGGAATGAAAAAAGAATTGCCTTAAAGACAGACGCGGGCAAAAACGAAGCCAAACCCCTGATAGCCCTGAGCATACTGCCTCAAAATTATTTTGCCCGGCGTATAGGCGGGGATTTGATCGGGACCGTAGTTTTGGTCGGGCCGGGGCAGAACCCCCATAATTATGAGATAAGCCCCCGGCAGATGTCCGACCTTGCAAAGGCCGACGCATGGATTCTTTCGGGGGCGGAATTTGAAATTTCCCTAAAGCCAAAAATAGCGGGCGCGTTTCCGGCCCTGAAAATTATTGACGGTACAGAAGGGGTTAGATTCCGCTTCCTTGAAGATAATGATCATGAAAGCGCAGGACTTCGGGAAGCCAGGGGTTCAGTTTCTCCCCTTGACTCTTCAGGCCCGGAATTGGATCGCCACAGTTGGCTTGGCCTTGAACCTGCCAAAATCATGGCGGCTCATGTAAGGGATTTTCTTTGTGCTGCCGACGGGGAACATGCGGACCTTTACAGGCGGAATTGTGAGGAGCTTTTTGCCGATATGGACAGGGAGTTTAAACAGTTGCGAAAGGATCTTGCCACCCTAAAAGGCGAGGCGGTTTTTGTATACCACCCCAGTTTTGGCTACTTCCTTGACGAATTTGGCATACGCCAGGAAGCGGTAGAAACCGGCGGCAAGGAACCTGCTCCCCGGCAGCTTAGGAAGCTGATTGAAAAGGCCAGATCGGAAAAGGTAAAAGTAATTTTTGTCCAGGCCCAGTTTCCCGTTGAATCTGCCCAAGCTGCCGCACAGGCTGTAGGCGCGGAACTTATAAGCCTTGATCCCCTGGCGGAAGATTGGCTCGCCAATATTGTACACATAGGCGGGGCTCTAAAAAAGTCCGCGGCTCTGAATGGCGAAGGGGCTTTGGGCAGCAAAGCTGTTCAAGGAGAATAAAGTGTCAGGCGCGCCCATACACCCAATCGAAAAAAAAATAGACCTGCGTTTTGACAAGGTTTCGTTCTCTTACAGCGGGGTAAAAGTGCTGGAAGACGCAAGCTTCCATATACATCAGGGGGAATTTATCGCCCTGGTGGGCCCCAACGGTTCGGGCAAGACCACGGTCTTAAAACTTTTACTTGGGCTGGAAAAACCCCAGAAGGGCAGGATAGAAATTTTTGGCAGGGAAGATTTCCGAAATGTCCGGGAGCAGGTGGGCTATGTGCCCCAGCAGACACAAACCGACCGCTCCTTTCCCATTACCGTAGCGGAAGTGGTTAAGATGGGGCGCCTTCGTTCCCTGTCCCGCAAATACAGAAGCGACGACAAGGCGGCGGTGGCCTTTGCGCTGGAGCAGGCGGAAATTGCCGCTCTTGCGTCCAGGCCTTACAGCGCCCTTTCCGGCGGGCAGCGGCGGCGGGTGCTGGTGGCCCGGGCTTTGGCATCCCGTCCGGGGCTTCTTGTTCTGGATGAGCCTACTGCCAATATGGACGCGGAAAGTGAAAGCCGGCTCTACAAGACCCTGGGCCGTCTTAAAGGCGGGACTACCATTCTTATTGTTACCCACGATATGGAGTTTGTTTCTTCCCTGACTGACCGGGTACTCTGTATGGGAAAAGAACCGGCCGTCCGGGATGGCGGCAGGAGCAATTATGTTATCGTGCAGCACCGCCTTGAAGCGTCTGCGGCGCCCCACCGGGGGGGATCGGGCGAAAGCCGCAATGCCCGGATATTGCACGGCGAAAGCATACCCGGCGACAGTTGTTTTGGCGATGCCATGAACGGGACGGATAAATGAGCGCCTTCATCGAAGCCCTTGTCAGGGCGGACGTCCCCTTTATGCGGAACGCTCTTTTTGCGGGGCTTCTTTCGTCTGTGCTTTTTGGCATTCTGGGAACTGTCGTAACCGTGCGGCGCATTGCAAGCCTTGCGGGAGCGGTTTCTCATGCCGTTCTGGGCGGCATCGGCATGGCCCTTTATCTTTCGGCACTGGGGATTGCGCCTGGCTTTTCTCCTATGGCGGGGGCGCTTATTTTTGCCATACTTTCCGCAGGGATCATCGGCCTTGTGTCCCTTAAAGCAAAACAGCGTGAAGATACGGTAATCAATGCCATTTGGGCAATAGGCATGAGTACAGGCGTTTTATTTATGGCCAAGACGCCGGGCTACACGGATCCGCAAGTGTATCTTTTTGGGAATATACTTCTTATCTCTAACTGGGATCTCCTGCTTATGGCAGCCCTGGGAATAATAGTTATCATCCTTACCTGGCGTTTTTTCCCCCAAATTGAAGCATCGGCATTTGATGAGGAATTTGCCCGTGTCCGGGGAGTGCCCAATGCGGCGGTGTTTTTGGTTCTTTTGGCAGTTACCGCCGTCGCCATTGTGCTGTTGCAAACCTTTGTGGGCATTGTTATGGTTATTGCCATGCTCAGCCTGCCTTCAGGAACCGCGGGTGCATTTTCCCGAAGCATTCCTTCCATGATGATTTCCAGTTGTGTTTTTTCGGCTCTCTTTTCCGTTCTGGGGCTTTTCCTGGGATGGACTTTTGACATACCTGTAGGGGCAATGACGGTAATTATTTCCGGAGTTATTTTTCTGCTTGTGTCGGGCATTAAAGCCTGTATTGGAAATATACGGTTTTTATGAGAAAGTGTATGAAAAAGATATGTGTAAGAATTACCTGTGTGAGTAAAATTTTTACGGTAATCTTCAACATTACGGGTAAATCATCGTAAAAACAATGGTTTTTGTGTTGGCACAGAATTTGCTATATAAAGGGAAGAAGATGAGAAAACGCTTTATCCTATACTGTGCGGCTTTTTTGTTTTGCGCTTCACTGCCTCTGGAAGCTTTGACGCTTGAAGCCGCCCTTAACCATGCTTTAACGGATAATGCGGATTTACAGAAAAGCGCTTTGGAACTGTCCCAAGCTGTAAGAAATAAAAAGTACGACTGGAATCAGTTTTCACCCGAAATAATAGAACCTTCCATCAGCCTGGGGCACACCCATCCTCTTTACCCGCTCTCCGCTTCGGGTGTGAACAGCGAAGGCTGGGCATGGGGCTCGGTCAGTATAGGAGCCCGCTTTGTTTTTTCCGCCGACAAGTTTCAGACGCTAAAAAATCTTGACGCGTCATTTCGCGCTCAAGTCCTCTCTTATGACAAAACCAGGCTGGATTTAATTGTTGCTGTTTCAAACAGCTTTTACCGGCTGCTCGCTTCCCAGCTTAACATAAAAATTCTTTCTGATGATGTTGAATTGAAAAAAGGCCAGCATGAAACCGTCCTTGCCAATTACGGGCGTGGTCTTGCGTCGGAGCTTGAAGCGCTTAATGCCGAATATGCTTACAGAACCGCCGGGCCGGTCTTTACCGCCGCGGTCAACAGGTACCGCGAAGATCTTGCCGCTTTTTGTATTTTAATCGGGCTGGATCCCAAAGAAGAGCCCGCTCTTGAAGGGATAATAGAAAGCCGCCTTCTGGAACTGCCGTCCGCCTCTGTGCTTGCCGAACGCTACCTTGCGCAGCGCAGCGATGTCCTCTTGCAGCAAAACGCCCTGGAACAGGCGTTAATCACGAATAAAACCGGAGTTCTGGGGATGGCGCCTTCACTCAGTCTTTCCGAAACCCTTACCCTTGCGCCGGAGCAGAACGCCGGGCTTTCCTATGGCGATCCGGCTTTGTCAGGCCGGTTTTCTGTTTCTCTCACTCTGCCGCTCAATTCCTGGATTCCGGGCTACCCCGGCAGCGTAAGCAGGAAAAACAATGCCGACAAGGCGGCGGCAGCGGAAATAGCCCTGAAAGCTGCTAGGAAAAATGCCGAACAGGATATATGGAAGAAAGCAAATGCCGTTGCCCGGACCGCGGAGCTTCTTGAATCATCGGCTTTGAACAGCCGTATTGCGGGGCGGGCCTATGAACTTTCCGAACAGGCCTACCGTTCCGGCCTGGTTAGCCAGGATGATCTTCATACGGCTAACCAAAAAGAACTTGAAGCGGAGCTTGCGGCGGTGAACGCGAAGGTAGACTATCTTTCCGCTCTTTATGATCTTGCGTCGGCGTTGAATATGGAAATATATGAGCTTTATGAATTATACGGGGCAAAAGAGGTGAACGGATGACAGGCGATAGTGTTGCGCGGATAATTGTAGTTATTTTAATCGCTGTGTTTTTGGGCATTTCCGCATATACCTTGCTTGTACCCAAATTGGAAGCTGCTCCGGCGGGAGCGGCCCAGGGGGGAAGGCAAAATGCCGAAGCCGGAAATGCCCTGGCAATTACCGTTTCTGAAAAAGTGATGGAAGACGAAGTAATACGCCAGTATGTTAAACTAAACGGCGATGTGGCCTTACAATCCGAAATAAGCGTTTATCCCGAAACTTCCGGAAAGATTATCCGGGTAATAAAAAATTCGGGCAGCCCGGTAGCCAGGGGTGATGTTATAGCTTATATCGATCCTTCCCGCCCCGGCGCGGCTTATGAGGAGCACCCTGTAGCCGCTCCGGTTTCCGGCACCATTACGAGCCTGCCTGTAACTTCACCCGGAGCGCTTGTTTCTACTTCTACGGTTATTGCGGTGATAGGTTCGCTTGATAATTTAAAAATTACTATTTATGTATCAGAGAAATACAGCGCCTATCTTAGGCCCGGTTTGCCTGCTTTTGTTTCATTTTCCGCCGCCCCGGGGGAAGAGCTTGAAGCTTCCATTTCGAGCGTCAGCCCGGTGGTGAACAGCGGCAACCGCACTATCGAAACCACCCTTTCACTTTTGAAACACGAACCCCGTTTAAAGGCGGGGATGTTTGCCGCGGTACGTTTGGTTATTCGGGAAGCAGCGGACGCATTGGTTGTTCCCAGGACCGCAATAAAAGACTATAACGGTGAAAATGTGGTGTATATTATTGATGAAAACAGTCTCGCAAAACGGACATCTGTAACATTGGGGCTCACGGGCGATTCCGACGCACAGATCGTTTCCGGTTTAAGCAAAGGCGACAGGGTTATCGTTGCCGGTTCAGTTACCGACGGATCGCCGGTGCGTGTTGCGGGGAACCAATGAACATATCAGAACTGTCCGTCCGAAAACCTGTTTCGGTTACCATGCTGTATATACTGGTCATGGTACTCGCCGCCGTGTTTATCCCCAAGCTGGGCATTGCGCTTTTTCCCAGTGTAAGCCCTCCTCTGATAGTGGTGCGCACAGGCTACAGTAATGTAGGGCCCGAAGAAATTGATAAATCCGTTACACAGCCTATTCTGAATCAACTTTCACGGGTTTCGGATGTAAAAACAGTTATTTCCCGGTCTTCCTCGGGGCAGAGCATGATTCAGCTTGAATTTGGTTACAACAAAGACATGGACGAAGCTGTGGATGACGTAAATAACGCGCTGACCCGAATTACAAACCGGCTGCCCGACGGAGCCGATTCCCCCGCGGTTATGCGTTTTGGCATGACAGCCATGCCCATTATGCGTCTTGCGCTTACAGGCGACATGAGCCTTAACGATCTGCGGGTGCTTGCGGAAGACTCAGTCCAGCCTTACCTTGAAAGGGTTTCGGGGGTTGCTTCCGCGGATGTAATGGGGGGCGTTACCGACGAGATTCATGTTGAAGTGAGCAATAACCGCCTACAGGCTTACGGCCTTACCCTTGCGGATATAACAAGCGCCCTGGCAGCCCGGAATGTGCAGATTTCTAACGGTACCATTACTCACGGGGGTATGGACTACGAAATTATTACCGATGAATATTTTAAATCCCTGGATGATATTCGCGATACGGTTGTTTCTTCATTAGCCGGCCAGACGGCAATTAGGCTGGATGATGTTGCGGATGTTACACTGACAACTTCGTCCAGCAGCAGGAAAGTATATATTAACGGCGAGCCCGGTTTGTATCTTTCCGTTACTAATGAATCGGGAACAAATCCGACTACCATTTCCAGGGCCATAAACGCCATGCTTCCGGAAATAAGCGCGGAACTTCCCAAAGGCGTAAACATTTCCATACTTTCAGACGACAGTACCCTGATAGATTCTACCATGAAAGAAGTTTATTCATCCGGAATTATTGGGGCGGTTCTTGCTATGACAATTATTTTTTTGTTTTTGCGCAATTTCCGCAGTTCCATTATAATCGGCATGTCCATCCCCATTTCAATTATAATAACACTGGCGGTTATGTCGGTGATGGAATTGACGATTAACATGATGACCATGTCAGGGCTCATTTTGGGCATGGGCATGACCGTAGACTCGTCCATTGTAATTCTTGAAAATATTAACAGGCGCCGTTCCTGGGGCGAAAAATCCGCAGTGGCCGCCATTTTTGGCAGCCAAAATATGTTCCTCGCCATTATTGCGTCAACGGCAACTACAGTCTGCGTATTTATACCCATACTGATTTACCGGGCCGAACTTGAAATGTTTGGCATGATGTTTCAGGAACTGGTGCTTACGGTTGTTGTAAGCCTTATTGTAAGCCTTATCGTTTCGGTTACTCTGGTGCCCGCACTTTGCGGCAGTATCTTGAGGATCTATACCCGGACCCAAAAACCGCTTAAGTATAAGCCAATTATTATACTCGATAATCTTTTGGCAGGGGCCATTGAAAAACTTAAAAATGGGTACGGGCGGGTTTTAAGGTTTTGTTTGGCAAACCGTTTTCTTGTGCTGATTCTTGTGCTTGCCATGCTTGTCCCTTCAATCCAGCGGCTTTCCATGTCCGGTATGAATCTGTCGCCTCTTTCACAATCCGATGACCAGGTAAATGTTACGATAACGCTGCCAACGGGCACTACAGGCGATATTGTAACGGATTATTGTTTCCGTTTTCAGGAAATCGTAAGGCGGGAACTTCCCCGGGAAGCAATTAAATCCATCATACTTAATTCGGGAAGCGGCAATTCAGGTTCAATACAGATTAACCTGCCCCCTCTGGGCGAACAGCCTGTGTCCGCCAGGGAAGTCCAGGACATTCTTAATCCATATCTTAGGCAGTGGTCGGATGTTACCCTCACTTTTTCTTCGGGCCGCGGGCCGGGAGGGTCTTCGGGGATTAACATACGGGTAATTTCCGATGATATGGCGGCGGCTTCCCAGGTTTGCAACGAAATCGTGGATTTGTTTAAAACCCGGGCGCCGGAACTGACAAACCCCACAACGGATCTTGAAAACGGCAACCCTCGTTATTCGATTACCATTGATACCGATGCCGCCGCCGCTGTGGGAGTCAGCGTAAATACCATTTCGTCAATTTTGCGTACCGCGATTTCCGGCACCACCGCTACTACCTACCATGTAGGCGGCGATGATATTGATATTATTGTGGAAGTGGCGGAACAGGAATTGCTTGAACCTTCCGATCTGGGGGCGATTGTTATTAACACATCGAAAGGGCTTATGCCGCTGGACAATTTTATTTCTTACAAAAAAACCGTTTCGCCCCAGCGCATTCAGCGCGAAGACAATGTGCGCGTAAACCGTGTAACGGCAAGTTTTGTTCCCGGCGTGGTTGCCACGGAAGTTCAGTCCCGGGTAGAGAAGCTTGTCAGGGACAATATCGTGCTTCCCGAAACGGTAAAGATTGAATACCAGGGAGACGCCCGGGATATAAGGCGTTTTGGCGGCGCTTTTCTTGTGGTTATACTTCTTGCGGTCTTTTTGGTGTTCGCCGTCATGGCGGCGCAGTTTGAATCTTTAATTGATCCGTTTATTATTTTCGCCTCAATTCCGCTTCTGGCTATAGGCGTTTCTCTTGCTTACCGGTTTACGGGCCAGACCATGAGTCTCTATTCCCTTGTGGGGGTGGTCGCTTTGGTTGGCATCGTGGTTAATAACGGCATTGTTCTGGTAGATTTTACAAACCAGCTTATGGATCGTAAAATGCCCGTAATTGATGCCTGTATTGAAGCGGGCAAGAACCGCCTGCAGCCCATTCTTATGACTACTTTAACCACGGTTCTTGGCATGGTTCCCATGGCATTTTTCCCCGGCGAAGGCGCCGAGTCCATGCAGCCCATCTGCCTTACGATTGTTGGCGGCATGTGTTCCGGCGCGTTTATGACCTTGTTTGTCTCGCCTGTACTGTATTCAATTTTTAATAAACGAAGGGAAAAACGCTTTAATGATCCCGAATCTCTTATGAACCAGTTGGAAGAAGTTGACAGCAAGCGCTTACAAGGCGGGAAGATAGAGATTATTAAATGACAAACAGCGCCCCTGTTACAGCGGCAATTATTGGATTGGGCCGTATTGCAGGCATTCTTGAAGATGATGCCCTGCGGGAAAAGCCCTGTACCCATGCCGGCGCCTTTGCGGCCAATCGCGATTGCGTACTTGCGGCGGGCTGTGATACCGACGAAAACCGCCGCCGCCTTTTTGCCAAAAAGTGGAGGGTTCCGGTTTATGATGACGCCGAAGAAATGATCTCCGTCCATAAGCCCGGCATTGTCGCTATAGCTACTCACCCGGACAGCCATTTCTACTATTGCCGCCTTGCCGCCCGCCTGGGCGTTGCGCTGGTAATTTGCGAAAAACCCCTGTCAGATAATTTAAAAGAAGCCAGGAAGATTGTAGCCCTTACGGAAGCGAAAACGCCGGGAAAACTGAGCTTGTTCCAAAACGCGGTTAGTGCGAACCCGCGGTTCGATGGACAAGCTTATAAATCTAAGGAAGCGGGGCAAACAAAACTTGTCTCCCTAAAAACTGAAGGCGAACCGGGGGTTCGACGGAACAGCCAACTAAAAATAATTACCAACCACGAGCGCCGTTATTCAGCGGATTATATACGAGCCAAAGAAATTCTTGATGAAGGAAAACTGGGCGCAATCCTTTCGCTTCGCGCTGTTTTGTACATGGGAAAAACAAAGCGCCTTCTTGATGTTTTATGGCATGACGGCACCCATCTTGCCGATGCCCTTATGTTCCTTACAGGATTTCTCCTTAAACACCGCAGTGTCCGGGGCGCAAAGCTTACGCAAAAAAAGGGCACAGCCTGGCTTGAAGGGGAACTTTTGAATTCCCGGAACAAGGCAAAGATTCCCGTCCTTATCGAACTTGGGGCGGAAAGGGATCACCTGGTGTTTGAAATTGAAGTTTCCTGTGAGCGCGGGCGGCTTCGCATAGGCAACGGCGTCTTTGAAGTGTGGGAAAGCGCCGAAAGCCCGTATGCGGAAAATTTCCGTTCCCTTAAAAAAACAGCCGCAGGCTTTGACGGCAAGACCGGTTATTTTGCGAATATGATAGCAGACGCGGCGGCCTGTTTCCGCGATCCCGAGAAGGAGCCCCGTTCCACCGCTAAAGACGGGCTGGCGGTAATTGAATATCTCGCATCGGTGGCAAAGTGGCATTAATCGCCAAAAACCCGGCTTTTCCGGACTTGAGTTTTTTGCCCAAACATGAAAAAATCAACCTGCTTACGGGAAGTAGGCCAGTGGTTAAGCCACGAGTTTTGGGAACTCGATGTCGGGGGTTCAAATCCCCCCTTCCCGAAAAGACCCCAACTTCATTCTTGCGGGCAGGGCCGGCGTTTACTTCTCTTACACAAAAACAGGGAATATGATAGTCTGGTCGATATATTTTATGGAAGAGGAGAATTAAATGATTCGTACCTTAACCGCTTCAACCGAGAACATTGACGATTTTGATGCCGCTATAGAAGATATCAAAAAGGGACTGGATTTGGAGCATAAGCTGCTCAAAAATGCCGTGGGGATTATCGCCTGCCACTATGAATTTGCCGAATCCGGGGCTCTCAAGGCTATATGCGGCGCCCTTCCCTTCGAAACCTGCGGGACCATCAGTTCCGCCCAAAGCACTGAAAAAACCGCGGGGGCGCTCTGTTTTTCCCTCATGGTTCTGACCAGCGATACCCTGTCTTTTAAAACCGCCGTTACGCCCTCCCTCAGGGAAAAATCCGGCCAGCTTATCGAAGAAACCTATAAAACGGCCGCCGGAAGCGAAAAACCCTCGACGATCTTTACCTTCGCTCCCTTTATGCCGGAAAACTCCGGGGATGATTATGTAAACACCCTCACCAAGGCTTCCGGGGGCCTGCCGGTCTTCGGGACCCTGGCGGTGGACGATACCGCTGATTTCCATGAGTGTTTTATGCTGCACAACGGCAACCATTACCGGGACCGTATGTCCCTGATCCTGGTGTACGGCGGGTTTCAGCCCCAGTTCCGGCTGGCTTCTATTTCCAAAGGGAAGATCCTGGAACAATCGGCGCTGATCACCGGCTCTGAGGGACACATCCTCAAGGAACTGAACGGCCGTCC
>JAIRLQ010000460.1 GCA_031259345.1 Treponema sp. | reverse complement strand
ATACATTTTAATATCAAGTTTCATATAATCCTCCTGTCTTTCATTGTCTAATGTTATAATCCAATAACTTAAAAAATATGTCAATAGAATTTTAAAAATTTTCAATGGTTTTGTGTTCTTTTTATAAAATCAACTGTTGCCGAATTGGGGCTAACGTTCCCGGCTGTATGCAACAGCTTGGCGGCCCGGATAAGGAAATGCGCGGCATTTCCGGGGCCGGTAAACTGTGCCGGAGCAATGGCGCGGGAATGTTCGCGAGCGCAGTTGGCGCGCGTAGCGGAATGACCCGGGCACACGGAACCGCGAGGGGCCTGCCGGCGGCGGCGAAGCGGCGCAGGCCCGCAAAGCGGGTTTGAGTGTAAAGGCTTCTTAGGCGCCGTCTGGCCGTACTTCATATTTTTTACACTTGTATCGCTAAATATTCATGCTGAATTGTTTCCAATAGTTTTATGTTGGTAGATTATCTTTTACATAAATCTATTAAATGCCGTTTTTACTAAAAATAATTTCCTGAATGTTTTCGGTTTAAATGCAATCAACTATCCCAATGTAATTGATTGCATTTATTGTTTCTGTTTGTTTCTATACTTTCTTTATGCTGCTTGCTTCTATTTCAGTTCGCATAAACCCCCTGTCAACTTCACCGGTTATTTCAACCGTGTCATTTTGATCCACTGAAAGCCCGCGCCAAAGTCTGTTGTCTATTTCAACAATGATACTTCCGGTTTCATCGGTGAATAAATATTTTTCATCACCCAGAAAACGTTCAATTCTTCCCCTTAAAACTACCGGATAATCATCTCTCAAGCTTTTGGCCTCATCAACCGTTACAACATCCGGTCCGGGACCCCTAAAGCCCTCTTGAGCATTAACAAATGATCCAACAAAAGTCAATGCAACAATTGAACAGACGAAAAAAATCCGTTTCATAAAAACGCTCCTTAATAAAATAATTCTGTAATACGTATGGTATAGCATATCTTTGTATTTGGCAAGATATTTTTCAAAAAATTTCAATACAAGTTAGCCCCCATTTCGCATAACGTTTCGGCTGTTTACGGCGTTTTGGCGGCATTATAAAGAAACCCGTGCATTGGCCGCGCGGCAGGTTTACCGGGAAACATTTATTTCTGGGTCAGATTAAATACACCGTCCCACCCCTCAGGCGGCGGGTTATTCTTGTACTGGATACAGCGGCGGATAAAACGGTTGGAAGGCTCATCGCCGGAATCAAGAGCGCTTAGCTTTGCAAATGCTTTACGCGCCCTGTCCCAGTCTTTTTTTTCAAAAAGATCCAGGGCTTCCTCAAAAAGGCCTTTCTTTTCAAACAGTACCTGGGAGGCCTTCTCTTTCAATTCCATGATCTCGAAAAGCTGCACCGGCTGTTCTATACCCTTTACCCGTACCCTGTCGAGGCGGCGGCTTAAAATACTGTCCCCCGCTTCTTTTACCGTGTCCCCCGTGGCAAGAATCCAGGTTCCGTATTGCTTGTTTGCCCCTTCAAGGCGGGATGCAAGGTTGACGGCGTTTCCCATAATGGTATAGTTCATCTTGCTTTCCGTACCCATATTGCCCACAACCATGCTTCCCGTGTTAATGCCGATACGGGTTAAAAGGGGACTTGTGGTAAGCCCTTCGGAAAGGAACGCGCTGTTAAGATCCGCTTCTATGCGCTTTATGGTTATTGCGGAAATACAGGCGCGGTATGCGTGATCGGGAATATCAACAGGCGCGCCAAAAAAGGCAATAATGGCATCCCCTTCGTATTTGTCGATGACCCCCCGTTCATTCAGAACCACATTGCTCATGGCGGAAAGGTAGCGGTTAAGAAGATGTACCAGGGCTTTTGCGCCCTCACGGGGGCCGTATTTTTGGGAAAGGTTTTCGGAGATAGTAGAAAATCCCCTGATGTCCGTAAAAATGGCGCTCATGTGCTGTACTTCGCCCCCCAGGGAAGGCGGGGCGCCCCGGTTAAGAATTTCCTGTACCACTTCGCCCGATATATAGGTAGAAAATGTATTCCTGATAAACTGCTTTTCTTTTTCCGAGGTAACGAATGCCAGGGTTTCCCGAATAATCAGCGCGACAAGCAGGGCAAGGGTGGGGCCCAGGGGGCCAAGGAAGATTCCCTTAATAATAAAGAGCCCCAAAGAGGCCGCGGGAATTAAAACAACGCCCAGAATGCCCGCGGCAATGCGCAAGCCGGGTTTTAAGCCGAGTATTGCCAAAAGTATAAGAGGCGTCAAAATAAAACAAAGGACGGCACTGAGGATTCTATCCATTGGGATAATAAAGGAGCGCGATACAATGGTATCAAGCAAAGCACCGTGGGTGCCTACGTTGACATATTCCCCGTAAAAAGGGTTTACCCCCTTATCGGTGGTGCCCGTGTCGGAGCGGCCTATTATGATGATTTTATCTTTCAGCGTTTTTTTCAGGTTGCTTTCAATTTTTTCGTACCAGCCCAAAACGGTTTCTATATTGGCCGCGTTGTCCAGGGCAAACCGGGTTTCGGCCATGATGTCGTCCGCGCTTTCGGGGAATTCCTTCGCAAAGCTTTCGCCCTGGCCCTGTATATAATCCAAAAGGCCGGAATCAAAAAGCTCCCTAAGCCGGCTCATGGCATTGCCGCGGTATTCTACATAGGCGGCAAAATCTTCCTCACTGGAATTTTCCAGGGCGCTGTTTAAATTTGAGCCGGCGCTGTCAAAAGCCCGCAAAACGGCCGTCAGTTCCATAAAGAGGGCGGGGAAAAGAAAATCATCCGCCGTCGCAAGATTGGCTGTATAGGCAATTATCTGTTTTTGGTAATCTTCAAGGTATGAAAGTTCGGCAAAGCTTACATGGGTAAACGTGTCTTCAAAAGAAGTTTTGGGCCAGTCAAGCAGCATGGCCCCGTCTTTATCAAGGGGAATTACTATATCCACAGGGCTTTGCTTTATAACCAGCTTCCGGGGATAAAGTTCCAGTTCCGGGCGCCCCATGCTTTCTATAAGAGGGGCAAAGGCAAGCTGCAGATACCAGTAGTCCCCGGCCCGGCGGGTAAGGAGGATGCGCCGCCTTATGCCGTCTTTGTCAACCGTGGCGTTGGTATAGCCTGCCCCCACGGCGGCTTTCATTACCGGCGGGATTGCCCCCAGGACATCCGCGTCCGGAGCAACAGGGATCTTTTCCGGGGTTTTTACCGGATAGCTGAACTTTTCTTCGGCCATAGGCCTGCGGCTTGCCTGCTCGCCCGACAGGGGCTCGCTCTGCATATTCAGCGTAGCCCAGGCTTTGCCGAAAAGGGCCATGGATTGGGACAAGTAGGCGTCGTTATCCCTGGTGAGCCTTTGGGTTTCGCGGTAAAGGGTGTTTTTTTCTTCTTCGATAAAGGCCAAAAGCTGGCTTTCAAAAGCTTCGGTATCCGTGGCTTTTACCTGGCTTCCCGCCAGGGCGCCCAAAAGTTCCGCGATATTCAGGCTGATTTCGGAAAAATGCCGATCAAAATCATTTTTAAGCTCATTTTTAAGGTATAGCTCGTCTACCTGGGTAGGGCTGGAATCTATGTATTCAATATCAAAAATTGAATAAGCGGCGCCATATTCTTTAAGCCTTAAAAGGCCGTCGGCCATAACCGAACGGGGCCAGGGGA
>JAIRLQ010000449.1 GCA_031259345.1 Treponema sp. | reverse complement strand
TTATTTTATTTTTGGAAATCATCATACAGAAGATTATTTATATTACAAAAAAGATTCAGAGTTTTCCCTTTATATGGGAGTTGAAGAATCAGGGCAATTTAAAAGTTCCGGCGCGATTTATATACATTCAAAAGTCGCCAGGGAAGGCGGGCTCTTGATTGCCGGCATCGGCGGCTCCATGCGTTACAACAAAGCGGAAAACCAGTTTACCGAATTCGGCATGCACCTTGAAATAATCAAGCTTATTCCGTCCCTTGTTATCAACAAAATTTTCCGCGGACGTTATCTGGACATACTTCTTACCCATGCTTCGCCCAGAGGCATCCACGATAAAAGCGACAAATGCCATTTGGGGTTTAAAGCCTTCCTCTGGTTTATGAGGGTTTTCAAACCCCGTTATCTTGTTCACGGCCACATTCACCTTTACGATTTTTCTGAAGTCAGAACCACCAAATATCATGAAACTCTTGTGATAAATGCGTACAGTCATTATTTAATTGATATGGATGAAAAAACATGAGTTCCTTACACAGATCCGCCCGGCAGCCTGACTATATGCGGGCTACGGAAGATTTTAATAAAGCCAGAAACAGAGCATTCCTTTCAAAGATCCAGAATATTTTGTCCCTTGAAAGGGACAACCTGCTTTCGTTCTATGATGTTAAAGACATATTAAAACCCAAAGGAGAATACTACAAGGGCATGCAATCGGTGCCCATTTCCCTGATTGTAGGGAGCGAAGGCCGTTACCGGGATTTTAACAAAACTTTCCTTCCACGTTCGGAATTCCTACGATCCAGATGGGAACGGGTTGACCGCGCCCAAATCCAGGACATTCCCCTGCCGGCCATTCAGCTTTACGAAATCGGCGGCGTTTATTTTGTACGCGACGGGAACCACCGTGTTTCTGTCGCTCGCGCCCAGGGGGTGGAAGAGATAGACGCCGAAGTTACCAGCCTTTCGTCGGAAATTGCCATTAGCCCGGGAATGACAAGCGACGATATAAGGCAGAGCGTAATTGATTACGAAAAAAAGATCTTTTATGAAAAAACGGGTTTTGGAAAAATTACCGGGTACTATGATCTTACCTTTACCGCTCCGGGCCGTTATGATCTTATCTATACCCACATCACGGTTCACAAGTATTTTCTTAATCAGGACACCAAACATGAAATACCTTTAGACAAAGCGGTTCTTTCATGGTATAGGGATATTTTTCTTCCTATTATAAAAATAATAAAAAAATACAAACTTGTAAAATTTTTCCCCGGTCAAAGTTCCAGCGATCTGTATATCTGGATTGTTAAATACTGGGATTTTATCAAAAAGAAAAATGGGCCCTATTATTCAATAGATCAGGCTGCGCGGGAGTTTTCCCGCAAATACGGCAAAGGCAGAAAAACATTCAGGAATTTTCTTGACTCCATTCTGGGCCACCCCGGGAGGCGCCGATAAACGATGTACCGCTACTTTACGGAAGGCGTCCTTTGGGGGCGCTTTAGGGAATTTATCGCTTTAGGGACAGACCGCTTTTCCTTTCTCGAAAAAATACTTAAAGATACGGAGCTGGAATACAAAGTAGCCGCCATAGCGGGAAACCGTCATTTTTTTATTTCCCCCCCCCGGCGGGATGACGTTTTACCCCGCCGGCAGCCTGTAATTCTCTCGGCTCATTACGACAGGGCTTCGGGAAGCCCCGGAGCAAATGACAACAGCGCGGGCGTCTTTTTGCTTATTGAAACAGCCATGCGCCTCCGCTCTGAAAAAGAAAATAACTGGATTATAATTCTTACCGACAAAGAAGAACTTGAGGAAGGCGAGAGCATCCTAAAGCAGGGATCCTATACCCTTGCGGAAGGCTTTAAAACAAGCAGGATGCAAAACGCCCGCATTTTTAGCTTTGACGCCTGCGGAACCGGGGACACCCTGATTATTTCTACCACTGCCGAACATCTTTTAACAGGCGAAAGCCCGGGTATGACAAAACTAAAAGCACAGGTCATGGAATTACAGAAAACAGCCCTGGAAACCGTCCGGGAACTTAGAATGGAAAAGGTCCTTTTAATGCCCACGCCCTTTTCCGATGACGCGGGGTTTTTACGGGCAGGCATGGCGGCCCAAACCATCACCATGCTTCCCAGGGAAGAAGCCGCACGCCTGATTTCCGCCTTGAGAAAAAAACCTTCCATTGCAGGGGACCTTGTAAGCCGCAAAAACGAAAAAATAAGACTCCAGCCTTTTTACCCCGAAACCTGGCGCTGCATGAACACCCCTTCCGACAGCCACTTAAGGCTGACGCCCAAAAACTACCCCGGGGTAATACGTTTTGCCCGGGGCTTATGCGGAATTTAAAGCGGCGTCCAGGCGGGATTGGGCTGTTATTTTTTTTGTTAAAACAGCAATTTAACATTACAAAAAAGCATGCCATAATAAGACCTGGGACAGGGTATGTCTGAGAAGTTAAGAACCAACCTTTAAAAGACTGGGAAGGAACTGCCGGATGAGCGGCGGGATGGGTACGACCGAAAGTTGTATTTGTTAGACGCGGTTAAGTGTGCGTTTGTGGT
>JAIRLQ010000429.1 GCA_031259345.1 Treponema sp. | reverse complement strand
GTTTTCGGCGTCAACCTGATTTTTAACACAACCAAACGGGTCAAGATAATAGCGCATTTTATTCAATTTATTCCAATGGAAAATTATTCCAGTTGGACAAGAACCAGGCGGTAGCCTTTATCCGCGTCGCTAAACCAGCGCAATTCCAGGGCCACAACTTCGCCTGGGCCGCCCAATTCCAAAGGAACCGTCCTGCCTCCGCCAATAACCTGCGCCCTTACCGACTGCGCATTGGACGCCCCAAGGCGGATGCCGTTTCTGGCGGCTATCTCCAGACGATCCAAACGCTGAAAAAAGTCTTCGTTTCTGCCCTGTCTGCCCGTCTCAAAAAGAACTTCCCAGCGGAGCAGGCAGGAACTTTGGAATTCCAACTGAAGCGTAAAGGGGTATGAATTGGGTGAAGTAGAGATAAGCGCCGTTTCCTTAAGGCCCCGCCCGTCCGGATTGGGAATAGCGGCGTCCAATGCGGTACCAAGAGAAGCCGCCGGTGAAATTGCGGGGGGAAGCGTTTCAAGTTCAAAGCGGAGCTGAGCCCCCGGGGCGCTGTCGTTCTTTGCAAAATCAACGGCAGTGATCCGTAAGTCCGTAATGCCGTCGGAATCAAGATCAACCTTCGCTTCCTGCAAAAGATCAAGAACTTTGGCTCCTTCGGGGGTAGTGATGGTTACCGTCTCACCCAGCTCCGCAAGGGAAAGTTTGTAAGTATTTCCTGCGATAGGAACAAGGATTGAGTCCCCGGCATAAAAACGCCGTTCCAGTGATTCTGTGTTTATGGCGTATTCCTGCGGCGTCCGTACTGACGGACTTTCCCCTTTGTTCCGCTCAAGGCGGTTTAAAACAAACCAGACGCCTGTGCCCACAAGGGCCAGTATTACCAGAGTGATAAAAACCGACGCCAGTATTTTGGGCAAAGGCGACGGGTTCTTTAAAAGCTGTTCCGGGACGGGCTGTTCCAGGATCTTGTAAGAACGGTAAAGGGAAAGAACCTCGTTTACATCGAGTTCAAGATACGCGCTGTAATTCCTGAGGAAACCCAAAATATAAGGCTCCCCGGGAAAGACGGAAAAATCTTCCCGTTCCAGGGCTTCAAGATAGCGCCCCGAAATATTGGTATCCCGGCTGATATTATCAATGGCGTAGCCTTTGCTTTCCCGGGCTGTTTTTAGTTTGTTTCCCAGAGATTCCACAATTCCCCCCAGGCCCTATTCGGTATCGCGGAACAGAAAATTATTATACACATTGGCGGAAGCCGGAGAGTCGTAAATAAAACGTCCTTCGGGAATCCCCAGGTTGGTGCGTATATTTGAAAAATCAAAACTTACTAATGTATCGGCTATAGTACGCCCTTCTATACGCCGGATCAAGAGGCTGATAGGATCAATCGAAAGGATGATTTCGCGAAAACCTTCCGACAGGAGGCGGCGGGCAAGCCGGAGTTTTACCACCCGCTCCGGGGAGCCCTCGTCCAGGGGAATTGGGTCCGGCCCGGAAACAAAAGAAGGAACATAATTCCGCCTGAGCATGCTAAGCCCCTGAGAGGAAGCCATTGAAGCTCCTGTGGCGCCGGTGCTGCGGTGGGACGTAATCTCCTGGTTTAACACCGCCCGGGCGCCCGGAAGATAAACGGTCAAAAGTTCGCCGTTAAAACAAATTACCTGTTCCGAAGGTTCGCTAAAATCGATGCGAAGAAAAGACGGGTTGAGGAAGCTGACCTGGCCCCGCATATCCTGGTTCCCCGATCGTATGGCAAGGCCGGCTTCGTAATCGGAGATGCCCGCGTAACGTTCCGAAACCCTCTCCAGATATCGTTCCGCAGTAACAATCTCCTGAGACCGGAGAAAAGCGGGAACCCCCGCTATAAGGAAGAAAAACACAAAAAAACACCTGGCGCCCGGAAAATATTTCATAATATGTTATTTAAGTTTACTATTTATAGGGCCTATTAGGCAAGTACTGTACATTATAGACAGACACTATATACTCCACTCGGTATCGTAATCCAGCGGAAAAATAGGACGGCGGACTTTTTTATAATCGATGCTTTCCAGCACTTCGTTGGAACAGCCCCGGGAAGTCGCCATAATTGCCCTGGCGGCAATAGATTTAAAACACGGCTCAAGATAGCCAATTTTAAGCGCCACAAGGCAATAATCCGCGGGATTTACGGCCAAAGCGGGAAGCAGTTCTTCTTCGCTAAAGCCTATATGTTTTGAAGTAACGGTGATCAAAAGATTCCGCCAGGAAAGAAGGACCAAGTCCGATTTATAAGGGCCAAAATTCCCGGAAATTTTTTTAACTTTTACCCTGAGGGGGATTTTTTTGCCATCCGTCTTGTCCCAGTTACCCCCCAGGGTTATGTCAATTTCCGCCCCTTCTCCGGCTTTGATACACGCCGCCGAAGCGGGGGCATCGTAGAAGCCTGAAAAAAGAAGCGGAGTGGGGAGTTTGTCCGCCGTATCTATAGTCTCCAGTATTGCTTCAAAAAGATCCGTCGCGTCCCCCGCGGCGCCGGCGGTTGGGTTATCCCCCGAATCTGAGACAAATACCGGGCGTTCGTTTTTTTCCAAAACCGCCTTGTAGGCTTGGGCCATGGATTCCCGGGAATTGTAAAATTCCATGCTAAAGCGGAAGTCTTTTCTGTGCCGCCAAAAAAGACGGGCGAGGCCGGCGGCAGCCGAGTCCGCGGACAGTTTGGTATCGGCAGGCGCCGCGGCGTCTATAGCGGAGACCAATACGGTTACGGCATTTTGCTCCGCGTCAGCCCAGGGAAAACCCAAAAGCACAGAGGCCGCTTTTATGGGCGCCGTTTTTTCTTTTTCCCTGCACGCGTCCATGATAATTTTCATGGGTTCCGCGTCTGTTTCCGATTTTTCCCCGGCTACCATCATGGGAAGGCTTACGGAGGCGGTGTAAAGTTTTTTGCCTGTTTCAAGGCTTTCAAGGAGCATGGACGCCGCCAGGGCGCCGGTTTCGATACAGTCAATGTGGGGCGCGGTTTTATATCCCGCAAAACCGTCAACGGCCTTAAGCAATTCCGGCGTAATGGTGGCATGCATGTCCAGGGCCGCGGTAAACGGAATATCCGGTAAAATTTCCCGTAAAGCGGAACAGAGATCCCCTTCGGCGCAAAAGTTGCCGCCTTTGCCGTCTTCAACTTTCATGGAACCGTGGAGGGCAAGGCAGATGCCGTCTATCGGTCCTTTTGCTTTTGCTTTCTTTGCCATGTCAAGCATTTCATTTTTAATTTTTTGATAAAACGCCCCGGAAACAACTCCGTTGGGCACAGCCCGGGCCAGCACGGTTGGAATAATTTCCGCCCCCGCTTCCCTTAACGTATTAATGATGCCCGTAGAAGAATAGTACGGGAGCATACCCTTTCCGGTTATTTCACTGCCCCGGAAAACAACAAAATCATCTTCCCCGGTAATTATGGGGTTAAGGGAATTTGATTCATGGTTCATGCCGCCTGTGAGTATGCGCAATTGTTACTCCTCTATAAGCAGGCGGAATCGCCTGCGATGTTCAATTAGAGTTATTTTAATGATTATTAGCGATTCAGTCAAATTTTTTCCAGGCTTTACCAATTTGGAATTTCTGATTTATACTGAATATAAGGTTGCTTGACAAGCAAAGCTTGTCCGGAGCTGTCCCCGGACAGCCCCAAGCCTTACCGGACTTGTTTTTTAAGGGGCATTTTATGGATTCAATTTTAAAAATCAGTGAAGATCGCCTTGCCCATTATAATTGCCGGCGTCTTTCGGGCCCTATTGTTATTGACGGAAACCTTGAAAAGCCGGTTTGGAAAAACGCGGAAAAATCCCGGCGTTTTGTGGACATGGTTACAGGCGAGCCGGCGTTTTTTAATACCCAATGTGCGGCTCTATGGGATGATAAAGCCCTTTATGCCGCCTGCTGGCTGGAAGAACCCGCGGTGCGGGCCTCTTTTACCGAGCGGGATTCCCTGGTCTGGTTTGACAATGATGTGGAAATTTTTTTTGACGGCGAAGACTGTTATTATGAATTCGAGATCAACGCGTTTGGAACGATTTACGAAGTATTTTTTATTTATCAGGATGCCCTTAAAAAGGGGAGCCGTTTTGACATATCCCTGTTCGATTTACACAGCCGCAATGTTGATGTATTGGGCGGCTTTCAGGATGCTTCCAGGTTTAGAAAGCACAAGCGGGGGCGGCGCTGGGCTTTTATGGATTTTGATTTTCCCGGCCTTCAAAGCGCTGTCAAAGTTGACGGCAGGATTAACGATCCTTCTACGGTAGACAAAGGCTGGACGGTGGAACTGGCCTTTCCCTGGGAAGGCTTTAAAATCCTTAGTCCGGGTAAAACTTTCCCCCCGTCTTTGGGGGATACGCTCCGGTGCCAATTCTTCCGTTTTGAAGCCCTGCGCTATCACGGAAAAACCGTTGCCGAAAGCCCGGGCTGGGCGCTCAATGAGCACGGAGTGTACGATTCCCACATTCCGGAAAATTTTGCCTATCTTCATTTTTGCGGCGCCTGAAAATCCTAAGCCGTTGGTTAGCGTCAAGTTAATCAGCGGCGCCCTAAAGACAGCCGTTTTGGAGGTAAAAGTGCTTCGCCGTGTTTTTTGCTTTGTAAAAATTCCCTGCTGGTTTTTTTTGCTGGCGGTTTTTTTTCTGCCCCCCTCTTATGCCGGAGGGAAGGCCGAGCGGAGCAGCCAGCCTGTACAAGGCGCCGCGGCAAAAGCCGAAGCAATTACTGCCGCGGACAGCGCCCTGTTGGACACCGCCGAAACAAGCGCCGCCTTTTCCGCTCCGCCGGCACGGGAAATAGACCGCGGGGAGCTGGTGATGAAGGCCCTGGCGGCAGCCTACCCGGACCGCGTAAGCCCGGCGGTAATGCGGAACGGCGACTGGGCGCTGACTGTTTACGGCGAATGGTACTATTACGCTGACGGCCGGCTTTTGCCGGAAGCGCTTGTAGGCAAAGCCGCCGAATACGATCCCCAGCCGTTTTACCAGTACGCCGCGGAGCTTCCCCCCTGGACGGACCCCACGGAAGAGGAATCTCTGCGCATGCGGGAAATGATGGAAAGGCGGCGCAAAAACCCCGCAAAGCGATCCCACCATTTTTACGATGCCCTCTTTCGGGCGCATAACCGGGACGAATCCTGGGAGAGGGTAAAACAGATCCATCTTTTTGGATTAAACGTGGTAGTGCATTATTCCATTCTTGAAGATCTTAGCCTGGTGGAAGAAAAAATCCTTGCCTTGTCCAAAACCAATTCCGAAGTAAGACGCTGGATAGCCGGCCTTAAGTCCATAGATGGCTGGAACTGGCGGAACATTGCGGAAACTTCCAGCAGAAGTTTTCACTCCTATGGCGCGGCAATTGATTTTCTTCCTAAATCTCTTGGCGGCCTTGAAACCTATTGGCAGTGGACCGCACAGCATAATCCTGCCTGGTGGACTGTTCCATATTCCCGGCGCTTTCATCCGCCAAAAGAAGTGATCGAGGCTTTTGAGTCGTGCGGTTTTATCTGGGGCGGAAAATGGAGAACTTTTGACACTATGCATTTTGAATATCGCCCGGAGATTTTAATATTCAGTAAAATTCCCCAGGCAGTTTTTCGTTAATCCACTTTTTCCACCGATATAAAATTACATAAAAAACAATCAACAACCTCGCCTTGAAGGGCGGGGTATTAAACCCCTTTGGCACGAATAAAGATCTTAATAAAAACGGAAAAAACCCCCGGAAGCGACTTTTTTCCGCTTTAGGCTATTTGTAGAAGTTTTTAACTTGAAAGATAATTAACTTAATGAGTTCTAATGGAAATATCTTTCCATATATGAATTTATCAAACATTTATAAAGGCTAAAGTATATTGATGAAAGAAGAAAAAGATGTAATCAATATCCGGCGCTTATTCAGCCGGAACTTAAAACGCCTGCGGGCTATAGCAAACATTTCCCAGCTTACGCTGGCAAATCGGGCGGGTCTTACCCATAACTTCATCAACGATATTGAAAACGGCAAGAAATGGGTTTCGGCAGAAACTATTTCAAAACTTGCCGACGCACTCCACGCCGAGCCGTACCAGTTTTTCCTTTCCGAATCCAAATGGAACGATGCGGGGGCCGAAATATTTTCCCTGTACCTGGAAGAGTTTTCCGACTCGTTTGAAAAGATGGTAAGCGAGTACCGGGAACGCTTTCTCAGGGGCGCGGCCGGCGTCCCCAGAAAGGAAAACAAGCCTTTATAAATAGAGCCTGTCTTTATGGACAGACTCTAAATAGGCTTGTTCAGGCCATACCGATGAGGGCTTTGAATTCTTTTTCGTCCAGAGTTTCTTTTTCTAAAAGAGATGCGGCTACATTGTCCAAAAGCGGGCGCCGGGTTTCCAGCAGTTCTTTCGACTTGCTGTATTGATCGTTAATTATGCGCGCAATTTCTTCGTCGATATACTGCTGGGTACTCTCCGCATACTCCCTGTGGAACATAGGCTCCGGCTGTTCACCCCTTATATTGCCCGCCCCCCGGGAAGTAAGGGCCACATTGCGGAAACGGTCGCTCAT
>JAIRLQ010000399.1 GCA_031259345.1 Treponema sp. | reverse complement strand
AAAGCCAAAGCCGGAAAGACACGGACCGGTATATTATCACCGTTCAAAATTTTTAAGGTTTTATTGACAAAGTATGTCAGGGCGAGCGCGCATGAGCCCCCGCGGATCAAGATATAAGGGAACATCTGGAAACCCCGGTTGGGTTTCCAGATGTTCCGGGGTAAGAAAACGGCAACTAAAGTTGCTTCTGAAAACTGAAGTTTTCAGAGGTTCCCATAAGCAAACTTGTTTGCCGGTGTCTCAGACGTTGCGTTAGTTTGAACTGAGGCTCGTTCGATAGGAAGTTTATTCGTGTTGAGGGGTAATGCCCAAGAGCCCAAGCGCGGGGGAACTCCAGGGCCGGTTTTTCTCGCCCCTGTACCCGGACAACACTTCCTGCGATCCGCTGTTCATCCTGGACTTTATGCTGCCCCATGCCCTCCATTGCGCGTACCGCGTTCCTTTCGCCTATGGCATAGCGTGTATACAGCATCGTTGATCTCCGATTGGGGGGCAGGTTAGTCCGCAGGCGGGTCTGTTGGCCTTTGCGCCGGGGTTTGACTCAGCTTTTTGAACAGTGGATCCAGCTTAAAGCCCAGGCCCACATTGAAGCTATGGGCCATGTAAAACTCAAAATGGGGCGCCTCTTTCCGGTCGTCAATGTAATAAGCGATTTTACCGGCTATGGAGGTGGTAACGGTCCGCACTTCCCGGGAAGCCAGGCTGAACACGTCTACGCTGGCGGTGTAGTGTCCCAGGAGATAAATATAGGGGGAAAAATGCCATTCCGCCCCATAGGTTCCGTTAAAACCAAAAATCATTTTATGGAAGGTGGTGCTGACGGTGTTCAGATCGGACTTAAGCCCCAGATAGTACATCCGGAGGCTTACCGACAGGGGAAACAAAAAACGCCCCGAATCGGAAGCAAAAAGCCGTACGACATAACCCAGCGAAAATTCTCCGGCCCGTATATCGTCGCCGGGGCGGCTTCTTTTATTGGTGTAACGCTGGTGGTCAAAAACCCACCTGAGGGTGGTGGGAAAATGGAGCGCCCCCATCATCGTAAAACCGTATGCCTTTTGGGGGTCCCGGGGAAACCAGGTGAGGCCCGCTCCAAAAGAAAACGACATAGCCTCAAACTCGTTGACATCCCCCTTTGTCCAATCGACAGACAGGTCAAAGTCGCCGGCAAAAAACGGCGTCCCGCCGCCAAAAAGCTCCAGGGAAAAGCCCACGGGCAGTTCCTCCGCATGGACCGTAAAAAGACCGCAGAGCAGGACGGCCGCGAAATATTTCTTCACGGTGAAATATCTCAGGGCCCGGGGGCTATCACCGTGAAATCAAGGATAAAAATATCCTTGCGGTTTCTTGCTTCGGTTTCGCCTTGATCCTGGAAATCAACCCCCGCGCTGCTGGAATTGATGACAAAATCCTGATTGAACTTAATGATAAGCCGCATTCTGCCCGTACCAATATACCCCGGAGTTGCCGCCCGTTTCACCGTGATCTTTAGCACATCATACTCAACCGCGGAGTCAATGGAAAAAAAGAAATTATTAGTACCGGCGAGATCGCCGTAAAGCTGTAATTCAGGGTCAAATTTACCCACCAGCGGAGGCTCTATCGAACCGGTCGAGGTATAAAATTGCAGGTCAAAGGTCATGGAACTCCCGGCCGGCGGGGCTTCCGGCGGGGCGCCCAGGTCAAGATAATACGGCGAATCCCAATTGCCGTTGGGAACTTCCACCCCCCCCTTTCTTATGGTAACCTGCGGCTTGGGATCTACCGCGGCAGAAGTTTCATGCACGTCAATTTCATCCACAGGGATTTTACTGACAAAAACCGCCGCGGCGGCCGAAAGGACCGAAGTCAGGCCCCATGCCGCGGCCGCCGGCGTTTCAAGGGCAATAACAACAGCGGGGCCGGCAATGGAAATAGCGGCCGGTCCGGCAAGGATGACCGCCACCGTAAACGCAACGACCGCAACTACCGCAAAAATTGTAACCAGGAGACCCCGCAGGAACGAAGTCAGGCCCCTGGCATTCACCGTGAAATCCGAACCGGGGATCTGTATGGCAAGGCAGGCCCATACCGCCAGGCTGACAATGATGTTCTGCATCCGGACATTCTGGCTTTCGGTTAAGTCGTCCTGGAAATGATACAGGGTAAGGACTTTGCTGTTCATGGTGATGTCTTCAATGGCGCTGTGTTCATCCCCGTATTCCAGGGAAAGCGAAAATGTTTCCGTGGACGGGTTGTAGGCGGAAAATTTGGCGTTAACCGTCTTGCCGCCCTGGGTGATAAGCATCTTGTGGGGAAATTTCTGGCCCCGGTAGAAAAACAGGGACACGAGGCTGTTATTGTTGGTATTGATAACCCGGACCACCGAACCGTTCTCAAGGTCGTTATCGGGAACTTCCGCCAGTACCAGAACGCCGCTGGCCATTTCGTTGTTTTCCACCAGGAGCGCGGTAATGCCGGTATCCGTATTCGTTTCAGAAAGCTGGTAATTACTGTCCAGGTAAAAAAACCGGGGGTCCCCTTCCCCCAGGGGAACCGAGGCGATTTCGGCCGCCGGCACCGGGTTTCCGGGCAGTTTGGAGCTGAAAAAGGGCGATGAACAGCTGACAAAGGTAAATACCACGAGAATGACCGGTGAAAAAACCCGGTAAACCAACCGTATAGTCATATTATACCCCCTTTTGTACGGAATAATACAGACTTTACAAGGACAGTATCGCCGTTTTTCAGGTCTTTGTCAAGGCTCCGCATTGCCAGGCTCCGTGTTGCCAGGCTCCGTGTTGCCAGGTTCCGTGTTGCCAGTTTGCCACATTTGGGCCCGTGCTTTTTCCACATCCAAACGCCAGCCAATACTTAGGTATACCGACGGGCTGTTTAAATCAAACTTTCCGGTATCTTCATATTTTATGACCTGGTTTGAATCAAGCGGATGACCAAGCGCTCCTTCCTGATTCGATAATATACTCATTATCCCGTTAATGCCAAATTCCAAATACATATTCCGGGTGACGCTCGCCTGTACTGCCAGCGTGGAAAATATGCCCAGCCCCAGATATTTCATGGCCTCGTCACTATCAAATTCTTCATATTCCATAATTGTAAGATTTAGTCCCAGGTCTGTGTAAAATTGAAATCTATCGGAAATTTGATATCTGAGAGATACGCCGGGACTAAAATCCATGATGCTAATGATAAAGTCACCATCGGCGGCGGAACGCGTTTTAGATATGGTTTCAGACATAGACGCCAAACTGCTCTGTCCTAATATTTTTCCTGTTTGCTTAAGATTTGTCATAAATATTGCCCGGTCCCGGAAAATAAAACCAATGGGACTATTGTCAGAAAACACCCTTACGCCAAAGGTAAGACCGGGGGCAAAAAATACGGTTTCCGTATCCTCAGTGAAGCCAAAAACAGTAGGGCTGGAATAAAACCAAAAATCGTTTTTGACTTTATAGGTTCCAAACCCGGCTTCAAAACCGCCGAATATTTGCATTTCAGTCGCGTTAATTTTCACGCCCAAAGTCAATATGCATAATGCGGCCATGATTACCGTCTTTTTCATAAAAGCCTCCCGGATCCCAAAATATGAAAAGGTAAAGAGCCTTTCCCAACACCTGGTTAGTTTTGGGAAAGGCTTCGGAAAAAGCGGCCAAATGCCCGCTTTTTCCACAA
>JAIRLQ010000215.1 GCA_031259345.1 Treponema sp. | reverse complement strand
TTTTCGCCATGCCTGCGCCCAAAGGCCGTTCTACGCTTGTCACTTTCCATCCCGATATGGCGATCACCTACAACAAGGCTACGAAGCATCCCCGGGAATGTCAGGAATTCCTCGCGTGGATTGCTTCGCCCGAGGGCGCCGTGGCCGCGTCAAAAGCCCTGCCGGTGGGGTTCTTCCCCATGATCAGCATCCCCATCACCCTGGATGATCCGCACGCCAACGAATTCCTTGCCCTCAACAACGGCAAGGATACCGACGCCCGCTTTGTCTGGCCTAAACTCCTCGACATCTATGCGCCGATGAATCAGGCCGTCATAAAAGTCTTGAAGGGCGAACAGACTCCGCAGCAGGCGGCCAATGATGTGGAGGCCGCTGCGGCGGCTATACGTTGATTCGGAACAGAAACTCGTGGCACTGATAGCACCCGCCATTCATGGCGGGTCTTCCCGCGCGAGGGACAATTCCGTGCCGCTGTATAGCGGCGCGTGAATCTTTCCTCTAATTGCCAGCCCTAAGGGTTGATAGAAGCGGGTAGCCCGGTCCGGCCGCAATAGCGGCCGGAGGCGCCCAAATTCCGAATGGAAAATGTGTTAAACACCGGTTTTGTAAGGAGACCTTGATGGCGGTAAAATTTCGAAAGGCCCCTGTAGTGGGAAATGGAACAATAACAACATGGCTGCCGTATTTGGCGCCGGCCCTGGTTTTCTATGTGGTTTTTATGGCCTGGCCGCTCCTTAATTCACTTTGGTTAAGTCTGTATACCGGTTCGGCAGGCATGGACCGCGATTTTACCGGTTTTGATAATTTCATTAGACTCTTTACCGTTCCGCAGTATTCCGAACGGTACCGGAACGCTTTTGCCCATACCTTTTTCTTTTTCGTTATCCATCTGGCCGTTCAGAACGGCCTGGGTATTGTCTTTGCTACGCTGTTGACCGGCAAAAACCTGAGGGGCCGGGAATTCTACCAGACGGTAATTTTTTTACCGGTTACCCTTGCCATCCTTGTAACCGGTTACCTCTGGAAACTTCTCCTTAATCCGGTATGGAGCGGTCCTTTTCTGCAGCAACTGCACCTGGATTTTCTTGTCCGTCCCTGGCTGGGGGACCGGGTTACCGCCCTTGTCTGCGTGTCCCTGGTTTCCTGTTGGCAGTGGATGGGTATACCGACGATGATGTTTGTGGCTGCCCTGCGGAATATCAGCGAGGATTACTTTGAGGCGGCTTCGATAGACGGGGCAAATCCGGTACAGGTATTCTGGCATATCAAACTTCCGCTAATTAAACCGGTGATAGGCATGATCGCCATCCTCACCTTTGTCAATAACTTTAACGCCTTTGACGTGGTCTTTGCTATGGAGAATGCCAATGGAGCGCCTAATTATGCCACCGACCTTATCGGAACCCTGTTCTACCGTGTTGGTATTGCGGGACAGCATCCGGTGGGAATTCCCGATCCGGGCATGGGAGCCGCTATTGCGACTATTACTTTTTTGGTGCTCTGTCTGGGGGTCATACCGACTCTGAGGGCAACACAGGGAAGGACTAAATGAAACACGCCTCTCTTAAACGGCAAAATCTGAGTATCCCCTCTCACATCATTTTGGGGATATGGTCGTTGATCGTGATCTTCCCGCTTTGGGTGATGGTGATCAACTCTTTCAAAGACCGGCTTTCAATCTATCAAAATCCCTTTGGGTTTCCAAAAAAATGGAATATTGCCAATTACGGGATGGTTCTTTCGGACGGTGATTTTCTGGGTTACTTCAAGAACAGTTTTATCGCCGTGATTCTGTCGCTTGTTATTCTGATCCTGATCAGCACTATGGCAAGCTACGCGCTGGCAAACTGGCGGGGAAAGATTTCCCGTACCCTGTATTTTTTCTGTATAGCCGGTATGATGCTTCCCATTAAAATCGCCTCGATACGTCTCTTGGAACTGATTAAAATGCTGGGGCTGCTGAACACGATATGGGCGCTTGTTCCAATCTATGTAGCAATGGGTGTACCGGTTGCCATATTTGTTTTAACAGAATTTATCCATGACGTACCCTACGAATTGACCGAAGCGGCCATTATTGATGGGGCGGGACGCTTCGGCATTCTCCTGCGGATCATCGTTCCCCTGCTGCGGCCGGCAATTGCTACCGTTACTATTTATAATCTGGTACCCTTTTGGAACGACCTTTGGTTCCCCCTTATCTTCATCAGTGACGACCGCGCCAAAACAGTGCTGCTGGGCGTAACACGGCTCTTCGGCCAGTATCAGACCGACTGGTCCAGGGTACTTGCCGTTCTGACTTTGTCCGCCATTCCGGTCATTGCCCTTTACCTGGTCGCCAGCAAACAATTTATCAAAGGGCTTACCGCCGGTGCGGTAAAGGGATAACGGCGGTGTGAACGAATCCGCTTGTGCTCTGGAGGAATAATGTGTTATATTTATAAGTAAGAGGAGATTAACATGTCTAAAATTGTTTTAATTGGCGCAAATCACGCCGGAACGGCGGCGGCAAATACTATCCTGGATAATTATCCGGGAAATGAACTTGTCATCTTTGATCGTAATTCCAATATCAGCTATTTGGGCTGCGGCACGGCGCTCTGGATAGGCCGTCAAATCGATGGTTACGAAGGTCTTTTCTACGCGAATAAAGAGACCTTTACCGGAAAAAAGGCGGTCGTACACATGGAGACCGAAGTAACCAGGATTGACTTTGACGCCAAAAAAGTTTACGCCAAGAACAGCGGGGGCGGGGAAATCGTCGAATCCTACGACAAACTGATTATTGCCACAGGCTCCATCCCCATTACGCCCAAGATTCCCGGCCTGGACATGGCCAATGTGGAATATGTCAAACTGTTCCAGCAGGGACAGGAAATTAACCGTATTCTGGAAGACAACGGCATTAAAAATGTTGCCGTGGTCGGCGCGGGGTATATAGGCGTGGAACTTGCCGAAGCGGTACACCGGCGGGGAAAAAACGTCCTTCTCTTTGAAGCGGAAGACACCTGCCTTGCCTCTTACTACGACGAGTGGTTTACCCGCGATATGGACAAGCTTCTTTCGGACAACGGCATACAGCTTCATTTTGAAGAACTGGTTCAGGAAGTGAAGGGCAGCGGCAAAGTACAATCCCTTGTTACCAATAAGGGCGAATACCCTGTGGAACTGGTGATTATGGCGATAGGCTTCCGCCCGAATACGGCTTTGGCTAAAGACAGCCTGGAAACTTTCTCCAACGGCGCGTACAAAGTCAACCTGAAACAGGAAACCAGCAAACCCGGTGTCTATGCCATAGGGGACTGCGCCACCGTTTACAGCAACGCCGTTGAGAACAGCGCCTATATAGC
>JAIRLQ010000208.1 GCA_031259345.1 Treponema sp. | reverse complement strand
GTTATCCTTCAAAAATACCCCATCCTATTCCGGCATTTGAGAACTATTTGAGCCGGCGTCAAACAAAATCGTTTTCACGACTATTTTTATAAAAGACATGGAACTATCCTCCGTATCCGATAGTATTATCCCATTTTTCATTGGACTTGTTCAAGAACCCCGTGATTCTTGAACAAGTCTCGCAAAATGTGGAACATTTTGCTGTTTTTTATCGGAATTTGTTCAAAAACTGAAGTTTTTGAACAACTCTATTTTATATCAACATAAATTTTAGGGGGTATGCCGCCCAGCGAGGCGGTATCCTGGCGAAGGAAGGGGATATCAGCCACAGGCTACTCCCTTCCGCCGAACCGCTTTTCCGCCAGCCGGGTAAGGCCGATCAGTACAAAACTGATCGCCACCATAATGGTGGAAATAGCGTTTGCCAGGGGGTATTTGACCGAAGTTCCAAATGCCTTGACGTACATATAGAGGGAAAGAACACTGGTCTGCTTCGCGGGGCCGCCCTGGGTCATTACAAATAAAAGATCGAAGGATTTCAAGGAACCTGAAATCGCCAGAATGGCGCCGGTGACGATAACCCCGGACAGGGCGGGGAGCATGATATACCGCAGGGTCTGGAGTTCCCCCGCGCCGTCTATCTTGGCGGCCTCAATAACGGAAACATCGATCCGCTGAATGTTGGCAAGAAAGATGATGACATACATACCGGTATACATCCAAAGCATTACCACCAATACCGGAATCATGGGATATTTATTGAGAGAAAACGCTACGGCAGGGTTAAAGATCTTAACGATTTCCATATATACGCTGTCCCGGTTAAGATAAAAACTCTTAAAGAGGATGCCGATGATGACCGGAGAAATAACATTGGGAAGGTAAATCATGGTCTGAAAAAAATCGGTCCCCTTCACCATTTGCCGGGACAGGATATAAGCCAGGATAAAGCCCAGGGGTATTTGACCAAACACGGATATAAGGACGATGAACAAATTGTTCCGCAGGGCAAGATAAAAATCCGGGTCCCGGAATGTTTGGATATAACTGTCGAAACCTACCAGGGCAATGCGGGAGTTTCCGAATATACGGCCTCCGTTGTAATTGGTAAGGCTTAAAACTACGGAAAATATGGTGGGAAAAGCCATTACGGAAAAATAAATCGCCACCGCGGGTATTACCAGGACAAGATATGACAGCCGTTCCTCTCGTTTTGTGGTCAAATTAGCCAAGGATATCCTCCTTTAAAGAAAGAGGCTATTCATATGAGCCTGTTCCATAGCTAATTGACGGAGCGCTAACGCGCACGGTTTTGAAACAGGCTTGAGCCACAGGCTTGAGCCACAGGCTCTTGGAAAAACCGGTCAAAAGCCCCGGTTTTTCCCTTAAATCCAGGGAAGCTGTTCCAAAAACTGAAGTTTTGGAACAGCCTCATATACCATGGACAGCCTCTTTACCGGTAAGGTTACAAAAGGTCCTACTGGCTTGCCTGCCAGGTATCATAGGCGCGTTGTACATTCTGCGCAACCTGCGCAGGGGTCCGGCTGCCAATACCGATCTCCTGCAATCCGTCGTTGATGGGCGTATGTACATCGCTGTGGAAAGCGGCGTCGATGACCACGGTGGTGATGTTATACTGGGTGGCCAGGGCGCTTCCCGCCTTCTGCAGGGGTTCCAGGTCAAAGTTCGACACATCGATATCGGTCCTGGCGGGGGTCGTAATGGCCCCGGCCTGGAGCATCCAGCTCTGCACTTCCTTACCGGAGAGCCACTTGAGGAGCCGCCATGCGGCCTCTTCCCGGGCGGAACCGGCGGGTATGGCGGCGCTTATGCCGAAACCGGTACCCAGGACGCCGGAGGTGGACTTGTTGATCTTCGCCCCCTCAATATCGGGGAAAACGGAGATTTGGAAGTTCTGCTGCCGTTCCGGGGTGATAACGGCCTGGCCGGTGGATTGATCGGTCAGGAAGGCCCCGATCCGCCAGTCCCCGTCTATCAGGTAGGCCCCCTGATTGGTGGCGAACTGTCCAATCACGCTGCCGTAATCGGTGGTAATGGTAGCTTGGCTGATAACCCCGTCATCGTAAAGGGTCTTTACAAAATCGAGGGCCCGCACAAAATCACTGTCCGTAAATTTCGCCTCGCCGGAGAGGATCCGCTGCTCCCAGCCCTCGCCGCCAACACGACCGGCGATCACGGAGAAGAGGCAGGACTGCATGACCCAGGTGTCCTGGTTGGCCATAAGAACCGTATCGTAGCCCTTGGCCCTGAGGACGGGAACCTGCGCCTTGAGTTCCGCATAGGTCTTTGCCGGGGTCAGGCCGGCGTCCCGCAATACCTCGTTATTGATATAGAAGGCATGGCTGGAGGTCATCGCCCGAGGCAGAATGCCCAGGTAGCCCGCGCCCTGCGCGTTGGGGTCCAGGGCGCCGGGGGCCATGACCGCCGCGAGTCCGTCTCTCTGCACCAAGGGTCCCAGATCCTTGAGAAGCCGCTGGGTATGCAGGGTGGTGGAGCGCCCCGAAGGCCAGGCGTAAATGAGGTCCGGCATCTGGCCCGACGCCGCATAGGCTTCCGCCTTGTTGTGGTAGGGATCGTTAAACAGATCTTCCCGGACAATCTTGATATCCGGGTTCGCTTTTTCAAAGGTTTCCCATACTTCCGTGATCTCGTTGACGCTGTTTGCCGCGGTCATATCAAGGTAGTTCAATACCTGGAGCTCTATAACCCCTTCCCCGGCCGGGGCGGCCTTCCGGGAACAGTCGGCCAAAATAATCAAGACAGACATCCCAAAAATTAATACCGGGGAAATAAACCGATAATGCTTCTTCATACTATCCTCCATATTAAAAAACAGATGTAATGGAACCGCTTTCATTATTGGTATACCCCCTAAATGATGGGCTGTCAAGAGGCCGAAGAGTGTCAGGCACCGTTTTTTTTCACCCACCGTTACGTGCCGTCCCCGCACAACACTCTTCAACTCCTCCCTTCTCACTCCTAACTCCCTCAAACGGTGCCTGGCACCGTTTCACGGCGCTGGTAACAGCCTGACATACTCCAGCCGGGTCAAACCGGTATAGTCAACCAGGCCGGGAAGATTATGCCGGATATAATACGCGCCGGAGGCTTTCCATTCTCCCACATCATGCGCCAGACCGGCCTTCACCGGGTTCCGGTCGATGTAGTCCATCACATAAAAATACTCCCGAGGGTCTTTAACAGGCCGGGCAAAATACCGTTCCCCCCACAGGTGGTCCGTGGAACCGTGTATCCGGTTCCAGCGCTTGGCCGAATGGGTTTTTATCCAGTGCATAATTTGTGAAAGGGTTCCCCCTCCGCCGGGTATGATGAGCAGATGTATGTGGGTCGGCATAATACAAAAATTGGCAAGCCGGAAGCCGAATTTTTCCTTTGCGTCTTCAAGGACAAGCAGCATGGTTTTTCTCCCCGCGTTGCACTCAAAG
>JAIRLQ010000123.1 GCA_031259345.1 Treponema sp. | reverse complement strand
CCGCCCGTAGCGTGCCAGCGTCCGGCAACGGCCTCGGCGTACTTTTTCCCGGCGGAACGGGGGGAGGCTGCCGCGTAGCGCACCTCGAACCAGGGGTGGCCGGCCAAAAGCGCGATATATTGCTGTCCTACCATGCCTGTCGCGCCAAGTATTCCCACAGGGATTTTTGCCATTTGATTGCTCCTGAACACATTTTACCGAAAAGAGGGATAAGCGGCAAGCAAGTAACAGGTGCCGGTGTCTGTTATCTGCTCATTTATATCCAAATGAAGGGACAAGGGTTTTTTCTGTCATTTCATTAAAGAGTTTCCATGCCTGTTCCCTGCTCAAAGTCCGTATTTGGGGGTCGTTAAGGAACACCCGGAAAGCTTTCCTCAAATCCCTTTCAACCGCCGCTTGAACTATTCCCTCTTGGTTTTCCATATGCTGAAGCGCCAAATTTGTCAAAGGATTTGGCAGGCTGCCCGCAAAAACCGGCTGTACGTTGTCCCGGCTAAAAAGCGCGTTGGTTTCCACAACCGCACCCATTGGGAAACCATACGCCTGTCCCAGGTTTGGCAGGTTTACATTGGTTACAAGGTTTCCCAGGCCCAGAAGCGCCCGTATTTGCCGGAGTCCCTCCTCGCCGGATTTTTCAGGGACAAGTGAATCACTACCGTTTCTATAGGCTTCGCTTTTCTGTTTAAGTTCTTCGCGGCGCATGATCCGCCACGAGACAGGGGTAAGCCCGAATTGCCAGCTTTCTACGAGTCTGGGGTTTTTAAGATACCAGGAAGGCGGGCAGAATTCCGCCAGATGCCGATCTCCGGCAGCGGCAATTATTCCAAAGTGCTTAAAGAGATCCATTTTGACCCGCTGCCCGGAACCAAAAGGATCATTCAACCAGCTTTTATCTCCACCCTCCGAAAATCCTTTTTCGGCGAATTTATCAACAAACTTTTTAAAGAGGGGAAGTATATCTATGTTTTTCCAGGAAGCCCGGGTAATCCAGGTAAAATGGTTTATTCCCAATACATTGATTATTATTTCTTCCCGTTGAACCTCACCCTCTTCGGCTTTTCCTGCCCAGACAAGAACCTTGCTCAAGAGTTTTTGGGTTCCGAAAACCTCATGGCAACAGCCAAAGGCTTTGATCTTTGGAAAGATTTCATAAAGCGTCCTGGTACATACCGACATTGGGTTAGTGTAGTTTAATACCCACGCATCCGGCGCCCATTTCTCAATCGCTTTGGCTATATCCTGATAAAGGGGGATAGTTCTCAGCGCCCGGTTAATACCGCCGGGGCCTGTTGTATCTCCCACAGACTGATAAATGCCATATTTCTCCGGGGCATGAACATCTACGGTCATCTCTTCAAAATCGGCGGGAAGGATAGAGATAAAAACAAAATCACTTCCTTCAAGGGCGGTCTGTAGGGAAGTCTCCGCGATAAATTTCCACTGTCCCTTGTTATGGGTATCCATTACCTTATTACCGATGGTTTCATTCGCCTTGGCCGCCGCCGGATCAATGTCATAAAGGTGTATGGTTCCGGCCATTTCCTTTTCAAAGGCCAAGTCTTTGATAAATACCCATGCCCAATTTCTGGAGCCTCCTCCAATGTAACAGAATCTCAATTTCTTCGGATTTGCTTTCATTTATTTATCTCCTGATTTAATAGAGTTTTAATAGAGTCTGTTCATAATGCAGACACATTATGGACTCGGACCGTAGTCTATATGCGTTTACTTGACATAACAGGACCACGAACCACACGAACTTTTATCTTGATAACACTTTATGAAATATCTCCGGAGATTTTAGTACTCCTTGAGTCCAGAAACGATATTCGTAGGTCCAGGCCGGTCCGGAACTACGCCAGGAGTCCGGTCCCCACCAGAAACCGCTGTCACGAATGTTGCTGTGAAGCTGGCCAAAAGTATTGATCCGGCAGCCAAAGTAAATGAGTTCAATTTGATGAAGCCCGTCTTTTAGTCCGTCTACCGTAAGCCGGTATGGGGAATAAGCGATAACCCCCTTGTCTTTGCCATCAACACGAACGCGGAGTAGATGTCCGCGGTATGAAGTAACAGAGATGGTAAGGCAGCCGTTCCGGCTCTCCGCTTCAAGATGATACGTGATATTGCCGCCGTAGAAAGCAAGTCCCTGCCGACTGATGTCGCCAAAGGCAAGTTCCCTTACCGGCTTGTTGAGAGTACAACAAATACCATTAACCTGTACGCCGAAGTCTCCAAGAAGATAGTATGCCTCTACGTCGGTTTTACGTCCATACGGCAGAATCATTTCCAGACAATTGCTTCCCCGTTTGATCGTTGGAAGTTTTACCTTCCCGATGCAGCGATCCACATACCAGCCGTCAGGGGGAGACGCCGCTTCACCGTTCAGGCTTACGCCGGTACGGGCGGCGTTCTCAAGGGCAAGTTCCGCGCCGTTTATCTCAATCTCACTTTCAAAGATATAGCGCAGCTTGAGCCGGTGCGGGACAGCGGTATCGTTCTCTGTCCAGGGCTGGGCCACAATCTTTTTTCGTACAGGCCAGCCAAGTTCAGTCCGCAATAGGGTATCAAGGCGCAGTACTTCTTCCGCCGTGCGGTATGGTTCGTTGTCCAGGGCAAATTCGGCTATGTCCAGCAGAAGCACATTGGGTTCGTGAAGCGTAACGGGAACCGGAACAGTAAAGCGGACGCAATTCCGGGTATCATAGGGATACGGCGCCGGGGCAATAACCGGAGTAATGATATTCGGCATTTCTGTTTTATCATAAAAATCATTTTTTTCTTTCTCAAGTTTGAGAAGCAGACTGTCGTGGTCATAAAACGGAAAAAGAATAACGGTGTCTCCCTGTTCAAGTCTGGATGGCAGGGGAAGAATATTACCGGTAATGGAATCATAATGGATAACCGACCACTTGCCTTTAACACGAATACGAAGCGTATCTCCGTGGGGAATATCAGGATTAACCGGCCTGTCGGCGTGGGCAATAAAAAGCCAGCGGCTGCCATCAGTATCTTCCCGCATCTGGTACAAAAGGTTTTGCGTCCCGGCGCCGGAGCTGTCCCGAATTTCAAGTTCGCGGACGGCGGCAAGGCTGTCCAGCAGGGAAAGCCGTTCAAAGTTAAGTCTTTTACTCTGTTCCCAGAGCCGGAGGGGAAGTTCACTGAGTTTAGCGTCAAGGTATTTTGGGGCGGCGCCAAGGAAGAGAACAAGCCCGCCCGCCTTGCGGAATGCATCGAGCCGCGTCAGGCTTGTTCCGCGTATGGTTTCAAGTTCAGGGACAATAACAATATCATAACCCATTTCTCCAACGGGGAATGGAGCGTCCTGTTTTATACGGTCAATGCCGCAAAGCGCGGGCAATGTGGATTCGCAAATGTAATCAAAATCGATTAAACCCCTAAGCAGCCAATCGCAGAGATCCAGAAATTTCCGATCCATTTGTTCCCGAATCGACAGGGTATTTTCCCTCGGCCCCCAATGGAGCCAATAGCTCTCTATAGGATGGATAACGCCTACCCGTACAACAGCTTTGCCTCTGGTCAGCGCGGTGTTGACTCTGGCGAAATGATCTTCGACATAGGGATATTCCCCGTACCAAGGGGACTGATAGTTGAAAGTCCCGGGGTAGTCGCGTTTGGCTTCACCGTTCATGGAAACCCACGAAAGATGGGGGACCCGTACCGTTATCCCCAGCGCCGCCTGCCAGTCTCCTTGCAGCTTGTGTCCGCGAAAATCAAAATCCCAATTGGTAACACCGTACAATTCCGAAAGCACGCCCGGCCGCCCATACTGCCGCGCCGCTGATTGGGCCTGCTTGGCCGTAGTGAATTCCCGCCGGTCACAGAGCATATCTATCCCCGGAAGCTGAAAAGAACGATAGGTACGCATCGCCTCTCCAATAGCATGGGTCTGGCTTTCCAGGGTAGGCTCTTCCATCATGTGCCCGGTGAGCATAAGCCCGTTGGCATTGCACCAGGAACCGCACTGATCCACAAAGGCCGCCGTAAAGCGCCCGGCAACATGATCGTGATAATGATAACGGATAATTGAAACTCTGTTTTCACTCATATCCCAGAGCAGTTCGGGGATGCCGTCAAGAAGGTTTTCTCCAGGATAAGCGGCCTTAAAGGTTTCCTCAATATCGTCCGTCCAGGGAAGGGTAATATCACGGTCTTCGTGGGCAAAACAAAGGGTTTCCTTTTGGGAAAACTGCGGTTCATCGGTAAAAATAGCCGGAATAATACCGCCGAATTCCCCGGAAAAATACTTCTTATAACGTTCATGGGTAACACTGATAAATTCTTTTATTGCATCCGAATCAAGCGTATTCACGTAGGTCTGGTTGTTGTACCAGGGACTTATCCACCCGGTTTCGGCATAGGCGTAAAGTTTGAAACCTGTCGGCGTATCTTCTTCGTTGATACGCCGGTATTGTTCAAGCCGGCCTTCGGCATTCAGCGTTATGTCAAAACAGGCAAGGAGACTCCCGTTCTCGATGCGATCCGGTTTACTGCCGTAGGCATGGCGGGTTAATAGCAGGCGGCGCTGGCGGTATTTTTCGTTTTTTGTTACAATACCCCCCGCGGCGCCGGATGGCCAGCGATCTTCATCATACAGCCACGCAAGCATTTTCTCTGTACGGGCTTTTTCCACACAGACGCCAACGATGTTCATGTAATCATCGCTCAGGTACTCCGTGGCCAGACCGGTGCGTACATGGATATGAAAACCGCCAAAGCCGAGTTGTTTCAACCGCCCGATCTGCCAAACCAGTTCCTCCGCGTTCAATTTATTGTTCCAGGCCCAGAATGGCGCCGCACGGTATTCACTGGAAGGGTTTTTGAAATTTTCCACCGCAAAGGCTTTTTCATTTTTTGGATACAGCATAACTCATTCTCCGTTAAATATTTTTCCTGTTGAATATTCATGCCAGACGGTTTCAAACCATGTCTCGCTTTCAGGGATGGGGTGAACCGGCCTGAAACGGTGAACAAACTGTCCGGTTTCAGGATCGTAGTGTGAAATTAGAATACTGCCGCCAAAGTTATTATCGATGAGAAAGGGCAGTCCGAGAATGGGTAGTCCGAGAATAGACTGTTCGGGAACAGATTGTTTCCCCGGTTCAACGCCGCCCGTCTTGTCCATGATCAAATAGGAACCCCGGCTTTGGCCGCCCTGCCCGATGTAATAGCGAATTGCGCCAAGTAAAAGCAAACTGAATAGCCGCGTTTCCCTGACGCGGAAAAACGGATCATGATTCTCCGTATTGACGCCGCACAATTCCACTTCGAGGTTTTCTATGGCTTCGATTCCCCTGTCAATATTATCCATCGCGCGCAGGAAGCCCGCCGATACCGTGTTGATCCCTTGAATCCGGCGCAACAGATCCTCCGCGTTGCCGCCGCCACCTGTGACAAATTCCCGCTCAAATTTACCGGCTGCTTCAAGCGCCTGTTCCACCGCGTCTTTTGTTTCAAAAAAAGCGTCGAATTTGAGATGAGCGGCGATATATTTTGCGGCGCGAAGCCCGCCGACCTGTCCCGCGTTCAGGGCGCTGCCGCCGGGACGCCTGAACCCGTGGGTTCCCGCGCATTCCCCGACGGCGAACAAATGTTTAATGGAAGTTTCCCACCAGATGTTCACCGCCGCGCCGCCGTTGTGATGCTGGGGAAGCACGTCTATTTCAAGAAGATCGCGCGCCAAATCAATATTGTGGGATTTGTATAGCCGATACGCGGCAGGATTCAAACGCATAAGCCGTTCAAGGGGAGTGCCTCCCAAAGCGCCGGAACGCTTGAGGTATTCATGGGCGGCGGGATCGATGTCGTCCGGCAGGAAAAACCCAATTGCATTGTTTCTTTCGGCATTGCGCGTGAAATCAAGGTAAGTACGATTTCCGTTAATATGCCTTTCAACATAAACAGCATAATCGATAAGGGAAGACCCCTCGTTTTGGATATATTCCGGATTGAAAGGCCACTGGTATCCTTTAAGGAAAACCGCCCGCGAAAGGCTTCGGATGTTCGAAAAATACCGGGAAAGAAATTCGCGCTCCACGCCGTCTTTATCAACGGAAACATAGCGGGGGATTGCCTGCTGATAGCTGCCGGAAAGATTCCAGCGGAAGGCGACGGAGCCGATGCCGTACTGCCACTCGGCGATATTGGCAAAAGCGACTCCTTCTTTTACAAGCACCCCGGAAGCGCCGAATTGTTCTTGAGGGTATACGGTCATGCCGTATATTCCGGCAGGGCCGCCGGTAGCAAAAATAATATTCCGGGCAAGGTAGACGACAAAATTTTTTCCATTTTCAAGGCAGAGTACCCCGTAGGCGCGATTCACCGCCCTGTCGACCAGCACTTTTATTACCCTGGTCTTGTCGATGATTCTGATGTTCCTCCGCATTACTTCCGCCTCAAGCCGCTCGGTCATGTGTTTTGAGGTATACGGCCCTGTTGAAGAAGCCCGCTGCCGGGGGTCGTGATCGGTCTTGTATCCGGCGAATTCGCCGTATTTGTTATGGGGAAATTCCACGCCTATTGAAACAAGATGAAAAAATTCTTCGAGTGAATGGGACGCTTCGCAGAGGGCAAGATCGCCGTCCATTGAACCGCCGGCAAAAAGGGTTTCCGCCATTTCGCGGCATGAATCCCCTTCGGCGCCGGCGCATGAAACCTTGTAATATGTCTGCTTGTCGGAGCCGGCGTTTCGGGAAGTACCTCCAAGCCGGTTTTCTGACAGAATGGCAAGAGCGCTTACGCCCCTGTCGTAAAGGTGAACGGCGGCGTTGTAACCCGCTGCCCCCGTACCGGCAATAAGCGCATCGAAAATAGCATTATTGATGGTTAAAGCGCCGCCCAAAAAGGATTCGTTCATTTCTCGTTTATTTCTCGTTCATTTTTTTGTATTCATGCCGGTAATATTCATTGTAAACAATACAGCCGTCGTGACGCTGGCTTACCATGAGTTTTGTACAGCCCGAACATAATAAACACCAATTGATTTTAGCATCCGATTGCAATTTTACCGGCGTCATGGGATCGGCAAAAGTCTGTCTGCCAAAGCCGCAAATATCGACATAATTCTTTTGGATCATCTCCGAACAAACGGCGGGCGATTCGGATTTGTAGACACTGTAAGCGGAACCAATAACTTTAAGGTTAAGAAGTTCCCTTTTGATCATTTCTTTTATGATTTTCGTATAGCGCAGATGGGACAGCGCAAGGTATTTTGACGGTTCTGTCGGACGGGTTATCGCCCCGGTAACAGCGGGAATTCCGGCGGAGACATTGACGTAATCCATGCCGAGTTTCGCCATCAGCCGGATAACATCAAGCATTTGCGTCAGATCTTCAAC
>JAIRLQ010000058.1 GCA_031259345.1 Treponema sp. | reverse complement strand
CTCGGGGGACGGGTCCTCCCCGGCCGCTTTGTGCAGGGTGTTGTGGATCAGGTGTCCGTTTCCTCTGCTGTCTACGGCTAAATCGCCCAGGGCTCTGACATAGGCGTAACGCCAGAGGGGACTCGGTTCCAGGTAATCATGGCTAAACCCTTCCAGGGCGCGTTCACTGTTATAGCGCTCATGTCCCCTGTCCCGTGTTTCCGCGGCGGTAGAAGCCTTTTTCTTCCGGATTTTCAGATGATCTGAAAAGAAGTTGGCCATATCGCGGCGCAGGGTTTTCAACCTGTCTTCACCCCATTTTTTACGCAGAAAGTTGTCGATTTCAACCGCCAAATTTGTCTCGGCGTTTTTCACACTTTCCGGCAGAGGCCGCAGGCCGCTTCCGACAAGCGGCCTGTCCGCATGCCGAAAGGCCAACAGTAAAGGCTTTAAGCCGCTCCAGCAGCTTATCCGTTCGGCGGTAAAATAAGCGGCGCAAAACGCCAATGCATAATGATCCCGCCGTTTCTCAGCCGTCATGCCTGCCTCCGGAATTTTCCGCAGCCGGGCAAGGTGCATCTTGCAGCGATCAAGGATCAGACTGTTTTTTTCCGGTCGTTCTTCAAGCAGCCCGGCTATGCCTTCCTTGTTCCCGCTGTACAACCCAAGCAGGGTATACAATTTGAGAGAACCGTCTTCTGTTTCCGCCGCGGCTTTTTCAATAAGCGCGGATAAATACGAATACCCGTCTTTCGTTGCCTCAAAATTTTCATAACAGGGGACGATACGCCCAACTTTTTCAAAACTGTCACCGTGACGCTCCAGATAGCGGCAAACCATTGCGTCAGGTGTAGTATTATAATACTCAAATACTTCCGGGGAGATGGTTCTGATCATGTTCAGGTCATCCAAGCGTAAAATGAAATCAGAAAAATCAAATTTTTCATTGAGCTTGAGGTAACGCATAACCTCCGGTTCATGCACACAGCAGAACCGCTTTTCCCTGAACAATGTTTCATCCTTCTCCGCGTCCCTGTTTACCCTGACAAAGTACTGGCATGCAATAAAGTCCAAGTCAATAACAATGTCTTTTCCTTCTCCAAAAATAAAATCCCAAATACACTCAAGCAGGATATTTTCCGCCTTGATATCCCCCTCGGAAAGAAGCAGGGCGCGTATAACGCGGATCGGATTATCCCTATCGCCGCCGTCAGATCGCCTTTCTGTTTCCGTGGCAATAGGGGGCCATACGGGCTTCGGTTTTCTATCGCGGTAATTATGAAGCAGCCAAATCGTAACAACGTAATTTATCCAGTCATACTTTACGTAAGTACAGGTTTTTGAAGCAAAAAGAAGATGTTCAAGAAAACCCGGATCATCAAGGCGCTCCGAACAAAAAGAGGCGAATCGTGTATGCATTAACAGCCATGACAAAGATTCCGGCGTGTTGGAGGCCCGGTTTTCGAAAACGGTACAGATATAACAGCCGAGCATAATAATATCATCCTTGCCGGGTTTTATTTTATTCAGGTACATTTCAAGGATATAAAAACCGGTTCTGCCAATATCACCGCGTCCGTAGTTCCCGAACCGTTCCAAAGGCAGCAAATCTTCCACAGGATACGCCGCGGATTTTTCCGCGATGAGCTTAACAAGCCGCCAATAGGCGTTTTGGGCTATCTCAACATTTTCTATATAACAAAGATAGTCCGCGATGTCCGTGTTCCCTTCCGGAGCTATACAGGGGAAAAAAGACCGCATTCCCGCAAGGGTCGCGCTGGGCTTGTCCCGTTCGATAAGTTTGGCAAGGTATTCGAGAAACAGTACGGCCGTATCCTCTTTACAGGGCGTAAGGGCAATACCGTTACATTCACGGTAAGGTACGCAGTCTTCCTGAAAAAAGTCCTGAACAATGGCCTTGTCAAGCCAGTTCTTATAGAGCGGGCATTTATCATCGTACTGATTGAAGAGATAAGCAAGGCTATGCGCGATTGTAACAAAATCCGTCCCTTCAAAGACAGCATCGATGATGTCCAAATCCTGTTTTAACACCGCGTAGGCTATAAAGGGGATGTAGGAATGATTGCCGCAATGCAAGTTGGGAATATTCCGGTAAACCGGGGGGCTTTTATCACCCGTTTCAAGAAGGAATATGGCCCGGTAAACATCCTTACCCCAGTAGAGGAAACCCAGCAACTCCGGCACAACCAGGGATACATCTATCCCCTCAAGTTCCGCGATTAATTCGAGCGGATAGAAGGGGTTTGAATAAAGATAAGCCATCATTCTTTTCGCGACGGGGATGTTTTCCCCGGCGCTTATTACAGCCTCTCCGTATTTTTTTTCAAACTCCGCGTCGTTTTCCGCGTATGCTTTGATTGCCGGCAGAACCCGGGCAACGTAACGACGAAATATTCCGCCTTTTTTAAAGAAAAGATCCGGAATAACTTTAAGCCGTTCCCTCCGGATCTTTTCCATGTTAAAACAGCGCAGGGCTTTTGAATCGCCAAACAGGAAAAAAACCTTTTGCTCTTCTATCAATATAGACGCGCTACCCAGTGAGTCCGCAAGTGATTTCAACGCGTTAAATTGCCGGTAAGAAATTTCCCCGCCCGCGCTAAGTTCCTTAAGCCAGTTTTTCAGTTCTTCAGAAATACCGCCCAGGGAATCCAGATAATATTCTACCGAAAGGGTTAGAGGATCGAGAAACAATCGCTTTTCCATAAAAAGCTCCAATTGAGGATATTGGGCAACCGCCTCTACAGGTAAAGGGGGAGTCTGAAAATCAGGG
>JAIRLQ010000091.1 GCA_031259345.1 Treponema sp. | reverse complement strand
GACAGTAATATAGATTCAATAAGGAATAAATATTTTAATTATTTACAGGATTTTGGCATATTATTTGAAAAAGAAAATATATATGAAGTAATTAAAACCTTAATTGACGGCCCGGAGGAATTTCCGGGTTCATTGGGTGTTTTGACTGCTGAATATTTAAATCTTAAATATTTTAACGACGCAGATGAATTATTAATGAATATTGAAGACACCGGGTTAAACAAAGAGAATATTTACTATAAATTTATAAATGAGCTAAAAAATAATATGGATATTCAGGATCAATTCAGTGATTTTAATAAAGAATTAATTTTTAGAGCTTTTAATCAGGCAAATGAAGTTATATCGCTAAACAGAAATGAACGAATTAATGCGCTCAAGTTATTAATAGCCGAATCAAACTTTGAAGTATTATCAATATTTGAAGGATATGGAATAGATGACTTGTATGATATGAATGATATTAACAATGTTAATTATTTAAAGGAAAAAGCCGTTTTACACAGGGATGCGTTTAATTATTTACTGAATAATGTAAATGTATCAATTGAAGCCCAATATTTATCGAAATATTGTAACTTAACCGTGAATGAAATTGGTGAAAAAATTGTAATTTTGGATAATATTATTGATATTTTAAGTAATGGCAACACTGATATTGTAATGGAAAAACTGGGAAAATATGCCGCTAATGATGAAAACGCCTGGAATTATTTGAATGGAGAAGAATGGTTTAAAACAATTGAAAGAATAACAATTGAAAATATTATATTATCCGGCGTTTATATGGAGAAAATAAAGACAGCAGGTTTAATAAATCTGTACAGCGATTTTGAATACTGTTCACCGTTTATTTCAAAAAACAAAATAACCGAAAATCTTAACATTTTACTAAATTATTATATAGCCAATGAAATAACAGATAATAATATATTCTTGGATTCAAAAACCATAATAGATAAATTTACAGAAAAAGCTTACATGAATTCCGACGGCATGGAATATTTTAATATTTTGGAAGAAATTTTATTATATTTGCCCGATTATGTACAATATGATTACAGCGAATGGAAAAAAAATATTTTTAATATGGCTGTGTCAAAAAATAAAATATCCGGCTCGGATTATGAAATGGCAGATGAATATTCTTTAATAATGAATAAGTTGTTTAAAAGCTGTCAAAATATCAATATTGTTGAAAATAACTATAAGGCTCTAATTGGTCAGTTTATTGTCAATCCGTCCAAGGAATGGAAAGATATAGAAAATGATCTTGGTATGGATGATAAATACGAAAATTTATTAATGGCCGGCAGAGAATATAATGAGGCTATTTTATATAAATCCCAATTGGCAAAAGATATTGATTATTTGGAGTCAGTATATAATCTGCATAATGACAATTTAATGGACCTGGAAGCAGCCGCTATTTTAAAACAACTAGATAATGAAAAAAGTAAATATTACGATCTTTTAAATGAATTGGAATTGATAAATGATGCTTATAAAACTTTGGATTTTATGTACAGTGAAGCCTACAATTTAGTTTTTGAAAATTCTAAAAATGTTGAAAAAAAATTATATAATTATGAAGTTGAGGAAGGCGTAAAAAATTGGGCAGAAAACCAGTTTTCCACAATTGAAGATGTTAAAAACGAATTTGAATATAATATTGCCGCTTATGAGAGGGCAAATGAAATTGTACTTTTAATTAAAGAGATTGAAAATAAGAACGGCGGTAAAGATGAAAACATTGTTAAAATTGAAAAAGATTATGAAAATAGTATGAATGAAGTATTGTTGCTTTCCAAAGTCAAAACCAGGATTGATAGTATCATATATGATGCGGAAAGAACGGTAAAAAGTAATTATGAAGAATGGGTTACCGAACTGTCAGGGTTTTCAAATTATATAGAAGAAATGTATAAGAGCAATAATGAGCAATATATCGATATATTAAATAAAATTAAAATCGAAAATGGCAAACTTAAATTTTCATATAATGATAAATTTGTATTTAATGAAGACAATCCGGGATTAGATGACTATTTTAATAGAGATATAATTAGTGAAAATTATATGTATAATATATCTCAATTTGAGGTCTCTTTGTTAAACCTTGTAAAAGCAATATCGTTTACTGAACTGACATACAGCCAGTGGGGGTTGGCAAGGGATTATTTAATGGAACAGCTTATAAATAATAATAAAGACTGCGATGTAATAAAAAATTTCCTAAAACATACTGAACAACTGGAAAAGGGCTCCAGGTTAGGAAAAATTAGACTGTATAACGGCATGAGAGTATATTTACTTTTTAACGGTATTAAAAAAGATGAAAAGAGTATACGAAAAAACGCGTGGAATTCCCTGACAGATAAGCAAAAAGAAGATTTGGAATTTCTTACCGTTTTATCATTAATGAATTTTGGTGACAATAAATTTAAATATTTTTCCGCCTTTACGGAATACCGAGAATTAAAATTAATGTATGATTTTGCCGGCGGCAATTATATAATTAATAGAGGCAGCAAGTATAGTAGAAATATGAGAGACGCGAATAGCTATAGTAACGTAAAATATATTAGGAGCAATCTTGCGCCGATTATTAATGAGTTAAATAAAAATATTAATGAAGAATTATCAGAATTAAACATAAATGCTAACGAGATTATAAATATAAATAATAATTTTATTCAGTCATCCGAGATACTGAATGATATTATATACGGAAATAACGATGGTAATATAAAAATTGATGATATATTATTAATTTTGGCAAAAGACAATGAAGTAAGCGATAAAGAGATAAAAAATTTTAAAGAAATCTGGAATACCGTGATTGTAAATAATAACATCATGTTTGAAACAAGCGCTGAGGCGATTGGATTCCTCCTGGAATATTCAAAAGAAAAGAAAGACAAAATCAAAAATTTGCTGGCCAGTACATATATGAAGAAAATAACGGATTTAAATAAAAGCAAAAATAATTATTTAAATATGCCGGATGATTATATCGCCGGAGATATTGACAGCAATACGGTTAAAGAGGCAATAACTGAAGCATATATGGAAAAATCATTATTAACCGGCTATATAAACGCTCTAATAAAACCAATTGTTAACACAATAAACCTGGATATGGGCGATAGTGGTTATCTTGAGGATATAAAGAATGACATATTGGATGAATATATTAATATTATAACAAACGCAAATAAAATAAAAAATGAAAAAAACCTGGAAATAAAAAACAATGAATATAATTTAAAGCAAAAGAACCTTAATGATAATTACAACAATTGGGTTTTGAATTTTGAATTGCTGTTGGAAAGGGGGAGGTTAAGCTGGAAAACCAATAATGAAAAAATACTGAACGGGTTTATAAGCTGGAACAATGATTTTAACAAGAGGTATGATGACGCGGCAGATCAATGGAATTTTGATTATTATAGCGGGTTAATGGCAAAAGAAAACTGGTTAAAAGCCGTTGAAAATGCCGCTTTAAATGCTTCAAAAGAAGAATTATTGCTATTGGCTTCCGGTGCGGAAGCCGGGGCAAGGCAAATTGATGTTTTGGCAAGCAGAAATGCCGGATATACAATGTCGTATGATAAGGCAAGGGATCTGGTTAATTCCCTTATGGGTAACTGTGAAATAGTCTCATTTGATTCAATGCTGGAGTCGGCAAAACAAAGCTGTGGCGTCAAATATATATCAGCTCCGCTGTATATTAAGAGCGATGATATTACGGATTTGTATTATATTCAACACCGGACAAGATTATTTACAAAGGAAGCAAATGCGGAAATAGAAAAAATGGAAAGTGTAAAACTTGCAATAAATATTTCAGACATGATTAAAGAATCAATAAGTAATCTGAAAAGCGACATCGAAAAAGCAAACAAAAGATTTGAAAAGAACATGGATGAAACATTTATAATGCAGGGGCGATGGAATAAAAAAAACGGCAGTTATTCAAAAAGGGTAATAGTCCATTCAACATTTTTTACTTCTATGATATTTGAAACGGCAAATGTAGAAAATTTTAAGTTTTATAGCATGTCTAAAACCGACTTTAATGTAGATGTAAATGAAGAAATTCTGAATGGGCAAAATAGTGTTGTAATTCAAATGATGATTAAAAATATGAAATCTGAAGTTGAAAATTTATATAAAGAGATATTTGAAGAAGAAAACGGTGAAGAATATATAAGCAAGGGAAAATTCGGCCTCCATTTGGGTTATGGGCCCAAGCAAAAAAGATCTACAAATCTTGATAAAGGAAGAAAAGGAGTTTTTGAGAATTACGGAGAAGGAGAGATTGGGCGCTTAATGACAGAATATATATTCTGGGACATGAAAGAAATAAAAGGCATTGCGGCGCTAAATGCCGCACGATGGGATAAACCCCTGTGGGATTCAAGAAACAGTTCCTTTAATGCCCCGTCTGTGAGAAAGGTAGCGGATATAGGAGGAAAAATAGCAACCATGGTGGTAGGGGCTGTGGCGGCGGTGCCTACCGGCGGTGCAAGTTTGATCGGGGCAATTGCTTTGGCTGTCGCGATAAATACCGCTGATGATATTTTGTTTAATAGTCTTGACGCAATGTCCGGATACAAAACATGGGGCGAAGCGGGATTAGCGACGGGTAAAGTCGCCGTTATGAATACGGTAGACGCTTCTATCGGGGTATTGTTTGGAGGCGCTTCGGGTGTTCAAAGTGAAATTTTAAAAACCGGTTTAACGGCTGCCGTTGCCTCAAAGGCGACAAGCCAAACGGGGAGCGCAATTATGACTACCTTTATGAAAGGCGCCCAAACGCTGACTTCCGGTACAGTTAACAGCCTTGTTTCGTCGGTAAATTATTCAAAATCAGGCGGGTGGGAATTTTCGAATGATAATTTTAAGAATGGCATGATTAGTACGGGAAAAAATATGATAGCCTCGGTGGGGGGAAATTTTACTGCAAATATTCTTGACAACGGTTTAAACGGATTTGTAAAGGATATTATGTCCAATGGCAAAAAATTTGATAATATGATTGGCGGTATTACAGGACAGGGACTAAATTACGCGATGGGTGAAGATATATCCTTAAATATATTAAATGCCGGAATATTTTCAAACAATAGATATAATGCGGGGCTTTTGGAAATGCGTGTCGGAAAAAACGGCGTTAATTTTGACATTGGCATGGGCGGCATGGATTTTAGCCTGAAAGAAGTAATGGCATCTTTAAAAGGCATTGAGGCATGGAAGGTAAACACGGAGATTATGTTTTCCGGAAAAGAAAGCGCGGTTAATTACAGGGAACAAATGCGTACTTTATATTCAATGGGCGGATTAAATACCCTGGAATACAGGGATTACATTACAGGAAAAGCCGTTATTGAAAGCTGGGACAATGATTACACTCAGAGTATTAAGGGATATGACGGAGTTAAATATGTGTATCTTGGGACTGACGCCGCAAAAAAAGACGGTAATTATAATTTAAATATCCTTCTGTCCCACGAAGCATATAGGGACGGAATAAAAGGAACTGAAAAGGAGCAGATGGAAGAAACAAAAAATGCTATTATTGGACATATAGAAACGGCAAACGAAATCCTGAATAGCTATGGATTAAAATCAATAGGGCTTGATATGCTGGATGAAGTAATAGGATACAATATATCAAAAACAATGGGTAATAATTATGCTGTAGACAGCCTGTTGAATAAATACGACTATACGGATGATTACTGGAAATTAATATCAAGATCCGACGGAACACATAACATTGTATGGGATGGTAACAAATATTTAACAATTGAATATCAGGATGAGAACGGTAATTTATTAAGTAATTTGATACCTTTTGGCCAGGATAATGCCGGGAGTAAAGGATGGGCAGAATCACTTGCGTCAGTAATAGGATTGGAAAGATGTGAACAATTACTGGGATCCGGTTTAAAAAACGCTTCAACCTATAGAGCGGATACATTAAGGGATGTTTTGGGTTTGTCCGATGCAGAGATAATGGAAATACAACAAAATGGAGTTTTACCCGACAATATATCCAATAAACAAAGATTGTCCCTTGCTGGAGAAGCCCTGTTGTATAAAACAGGGTCTGTCTGGGAAAACACTAAATGGCTCAATATTGAATCATTAAATCTCACTTTAACAGATAAAAAAACCGGCGGCTATATACTTGGAGAAAAAAATGATAAAGACGAATTTGATTATTCATATATTAATTCATACATTTACAGAAATATTAATACATATTTGGGGTGGTCATCTTATGAGGGGAATAAATATGATCCTTCAAAGCAGGGCCTGGACAGGATATATTTTGCAAAATACGCTTTGGATGGGAAATACATTTCATCCGAGTCTTTTGACAAATTGCATACCGTAGACAATATGACAACAAACAAAGACGGCCTAATGTATGATCAGCCGTATAACCATTCTGTTTATGGAAAGGTACAGGGCAATACAATTGCTCCCGGAACATTTAATATGAAATATTATGATATGTCAGATTCTTACGCAAATGATGTCCTGGTAATTAACAGCGCAAAAACCATTTCGGGATTAAATATCGACAGATGGGGAAACGGCGGCAATGACAGTTTGCGATGGCTGGGTCATTCAAACAGAATGAAAGGTATGGATTCGGATTTTGCCAGTTATTATTCTGACGGGTGTTTTGTAATACCCGCAGATGTTATGAATAATATATTGGGCTACCTAAACGCGATAGGGATGCAGAAGGGCTACCAAATCGGGACCGTCCTGAAAGAGGGTAATTTTTAGGCGCCGTGCCCGGGGCTCCCTTCTTTGACGGGATTTGACGCTTTTCATCTTCCTTATTATAGTATATAAATAAAGTCTAGAGGTTGTCTGAAAAGTTTGAAAAACTTGTTCGGACAGCCCCAGACTCTAAATTATTGGTTGCAGGGAAAACGCAAAAAGGTACTAAAAAATTGAAATTTGCCGCAGTAGCTTTTGATCTGGATGGTACTCTGTATCCTAACTACCGCTTTTATGTCCGTCTTATCCCTTTTTTACTGAAAGAACAGCATTACCTAAGGGCTTTCGGCAAAGCCAGGAATATGCTCAGGGCCGAAGAAGGCAAGCCCCCCGCCGGGGAAGGTTCTTTTTATGAAAGGCAGGCCCGTTACATGGCAAAAATTCTTGGTCAAGACGCGGAAATGTTGATGGCCCGTACCGAAAAAATCATCTATAGGGGCTGGGAACCCCTTTTTAAAAACATCAAACTGTTCCCCGCTGTGGCGGAAACCCTTAGCGCCTTAAAACTGGCAGGAGTAAAGCTCGGGCTGCTTTCGGATTTTCCCCCGGAAATCAAACTGGAAGCCCTGGGCCTTTCGGGGTACTGGGATACGGTACTCTGTTCCGAGACTTTGGGGGCCCTCAAGCCTGATCCGCTGCCCTTTCGGGAGCTTGCCCGGGCTATGGGTTTCCCCCCGGAAGAGATCCTGTATGTGGGGAACAGCTTTGCCTATGACGTGCTGGGGGCCAGAAAGGTAGGCATGAAGACCGCCTGGGTTAGTTCCAGGCGCAAATGCCGCAATGGAGGAATTGGCGGGGAAAAGGCTGACTTTTCCTTTTTTGACTATCGCCAATTACGGGATTATATGCTAATCTAATCCAAATGGGCTTTTTTACGGTTGGAAATCTTCTAACATTGGGAATTGTCATTCTTGTTCTTGTCATGTACCGTCAAGTTGACCGGTCGAGCCGGTCTCTTGACCAGTTGAAAAAATACGCCGAAAAACTCAAGGCGGAACTCAAGTCTTTTGCCGATGTATCCGCCGAGGATGTTCGTTCCTACGGTATCGACATCAAAGTTGAAAAGGAATCGGGAAAGGAGCTTTTAAACCGCCTGCGGCTTACTGACGAGGAGCTTGAGGACAAGGCGGCGGCGCTGAGCCGCATTGAAGAACGGCTTAAGGCGTATGAAAGCTCCATGGAAGAGCTCACCGGAAGGACCCTTAGAGTTCAGGAAAATCTTGACCGCATCAGGGATGAATCGGCGTTTGTCGAAGGGGCGAGCCGCCGGATTAGCGAAGCCAAGACCGGCCTTGAAAATCTGGAACGGGGCCTCGAAGGCCTGGAGATTCGATTTGAACGGGAAAATGCCGAATCCCTTACAAAAACTGCCGAAACTGTCATCGCATCGCTGAATTCCACCGTCAGCGATCTTTCCGAAACAGTCGAAACCATTGAACGCAAGGTTGAGGAGCACCGCGAGGCAGTGGGCAAAATTGAAAAAGAGCGGGAACAGAAGTTTGCCGAGGATATGGAAATTGTCAACAAAACCCTGAAAAATGCCGTTGAGCAGGCAGGGCTTCGGGCCGACCGCATGGAAGAGGCCGCTCTGGTTAAGCTTAAGGAACAGGCTCAGGAAAGGATATACAAGCTTAAGGCCGATGAAGAAGAACGGCTAAAAACCTATCAGGAAAGCGCGAAAAACCGCATAGAGGAAGTGCAAAATCTTATCAAAAGCTTTCGGGAAGACTGGAAAACCGAGCGTCAGGACTGGGAAACCAGGGACAAAGCCCTCCGCGAAGAATGGAAGAATGATTTTTTGGAGATAAAAACCAATGCCCGGGAAACAGAGACCCTGATTTTAAAAACTGCCGAGGATATGAAGCGAAAAGCCCTGGAGCTTACAGAAAACAAGCTTGAGGAATACCGCCAGGTTCAGGAAGGGGAGTTCAAGCGTCTTGAGGCGCTTACAGAAGACAGCCGTAAGCTGGACGGGGAACTAAGGCGGAACATGAAGGAAACTCTGGCAAGGGTGCGCGAAGATTTTGCCCGTTTCGAGCTTGAATGTGCCGATAGCCGTAGGGCCGTCGCCCAGGAATATTCTTCATCCGTCTCCGCCCTTAAAGCTGAAATGGAAAACCTTGAAAAAGGGCTTAACGATCTAAAGGATACCGCCTACGACAATGTGTCAGAAAAGCTTAAAGGTTTTGAAGACGATTTTTTTGCCGATCTGGCCAGGCGTTCGGGCGACATAGACCGCCGTTTTGCCGGCTGGCAGGAATCCCTGGAAACCAGATTGTCCGATATGGGTAATGAAGCGGAGGAAAAACGCCGGGAACTGCATGAAAACCTTTTAGAAAAAATGGAAAAAGAATTTGCCCAGGGTTCGGAAAAGCTGCTTGCGGATTTGGAAAATCTTAAAACCGATACGGGGGCATTTGAAGAATCCATCTGGAACCGTATGAATGCCGCGGATGAATCTTTAGCATCCTACAAAGAACAACTGGATCATATACTTGCCGAAGTCCGGGAAAGCGCCGAATATACGGTCAAGGCGGAAATTGGGAATTATGCCCTTGTATCTTCGGAAAAAATCAAACAGAGTCAGCGGGAGCTTGAAGTACGGCTTAAAGAAATTTCCGGTTATGTAGAAACCCGATCGGGGGATCTGTCTTCCCTGCTGGATGCTTCCAGGCGCAGCATCATGGAACTGGACGGCAGTATCGCCAATATCCGCTCTGCCATGGACGGCGCTTATTTGGAGGCCGACAAAAGGCGGAACGAGATCATCGCCCGTTCGGATGAGCAGGTGCGGTCTCTGGAAACTTCTGTCAACGATGCGGACCGGCGTATCAGGGAATTCTTTGAGCAGTCAAAACTTATCGACAAGGCTGTTGATTTAAAAGTTAGCACGGAGCGCCGCATCGAAGATCTTCGGGGTGATATTGACCGGCTGGATCAGCGCCGCCTTGAGGCCGCCCAGCTTGAGAGCGAGTTCCTGAAAATACGCCGTATGGGCGACGAAGTAAACGCCAAAATGGCCCGGATCGCTTCTGAAAAATACCGCATCGACAAAATGGAAGCGGACTTCAACCGTCTTTTGCAAATTTCCAGGGCAGTGGAAGAAAAGCTTAGCCAGGTTATTTCATCAGACGATACATTGCAGGAAATGGTATTGCGGATTCGCAAGCTGGAAGAAGCCCTGAACGAGACTGATGAAAAATACCAGCGCCTGGAGAAAAAAGACCAGGTGCTGGAAGAAACCCTTGACGGCATCGACAAAAACTTTAAGGCCCTGCAGGAATCGGAAAAAATAACCGCTAAGCTGGAGTCCGACCTTCTCCGCCTTAAAGCCGACGAAGAAGACCTGCGCAGGGAGATAACGGCTGTATCCAAAGAAGGCGAAAAGGCAATAGAGGCGGCGGAGCTGATTTCTACCCTGGACTCAAGCCTTACGGAGCTAAGGGAAAAGAACCAGGCTGTCCAGAAAGCCAGGGAATGGCTTGCCCAGGCGGAAAGCCGTCTGGAAGATTTGAACAAGCGCGCCCAAAGCCAGGCCAGGTTTATCGACTCGATGCTTAAAGGGAACAAAGACGGCTCCCCGCCTTTGGGTGAAGGAGCCCCTTCGCTGAATAAACGGGAAACCATCATTCAGCTTTTAACCCAGGGCTGGAAGGTTGAGGAAATTGCCTCTAACCTTAAGATTTCCAGGGGCGAAGTAGAACTGGTAAAAGAAGTTTTTGACAAACATTAGGGAACCGTTGGTTAACTTGACGCCAATCGCGTTTCCCTAACCAACGGCCCCCTTAGCGCCGTTTTTCTACCCCCCGGCCCAGGCACTGTCCGGCTATAACGCAGCGTGAACAGAAAGGGCTTACAGGGCGGCAGATTTGCTGTCCATAAAGAACCAAGAGGGCGTTTATCCGTTTCCAGTAACGCTTTGGAAGGATTTCCCGCAAGGCGGCCTCTGTTTTTTCCGGATTTTTTGTTTCGGCCCAGCCTGCGCGGTTGCAGATCCTGTGCACATGAATATCTACGCAGATGCCGTACTTGTTAAACGCTTCGGTTAAAACCAGATTGGCGGTTTTTCTCCCTACCCCGGGCAGGGCAAGCAGGGCGTCCATGTCCGCGGGTACTTTTCCGCCGTACTCTTCCAGCAGAATACGGGCTATCTTCCGCAAAGATGCCGCTTTAGTTCTGTAAAATCCGGCGGGGTAGGCAAGCCGGGCTGTTTCTTTTTCGCCCAATGCAAGAAGCTCCGCCGGGCCCGGCGCCTTTGCCAAAAGAGCCCTTGATGTTTGCATGGTTACTTCGTCTTTTGTACGCAGGCTGAGTATGGTTGACACCAGCACTGCCCAGGGTTTGTTTTTTTCGGCATGGTATTCCCCGGCAACGGCGGTTACCGATGGGTCCGCCGCATTTTGGGCTTTAAGAAAATCTTTCCTCCATCTTTCGAGGCTTTTAAAAATATCCGTCCAGTCAACAGTACTCATGGGGCACCCATTTCCAGAAGGCAGATCGCCAGGGCTTCTACCGCTTCGCCTGCGCCCAAGTCGCCCAGGCCTTCGTTGGTTTTGCCTTTGACAAAAAGTCTTTCTTTTTCAATGCCCAAAGCCCGGGCCAGGGAAGATCGGATTTCTTCCCGGTAGGGGAGGACTTTGGGCTTTTCGCAGCTGATAACACAGTCGATGTTTAGTATACGCCAGCCTGCGGTTTTAACAGATTCCCAGACCTGCCGCAGCAGTTCCATCGAATCGGCGCCTTCCCACTTTTTGTCCGACGGCGGAAAGAGTTCGCCAATGTCGCCCAGACCGGCGGCCCCCAAAAGGGCGTCGCACAGGGCATGTGCAAGAACATCCCCGTCGGAATGGCCAAGTTCGCCTTTTTCAAAGGGGATCTCCACTCCGCCCAAAAGGAAACGGCGCCCGGAAGCCAGGCGGTGTAAATCTTTACCCAGCCCGACGCGTTGGCCCATGGTAATAGCCGGCGCGGGAACAGTTCCCGCCGTGTTATTGTTTAAATCTTCCTGAAAAGTGATTTTGCGGTTTTTTTTTTCGCCGTCTATTACCGTTACGGCGCCGGCAAATTGGCCCCATACCTCCGCGTCATCGGTGTATTCAAAGCCGGAGCTTTCATTGGCGGCGGCCTTTTCGTGGGCCCGCAGAATTTCCGGAAACGCGAAGCCCTGGGGGGTCTGGGCAAAAACCACCTGCGCCCGGCGGAGGTGGCGCCGTATCAAAGGGTCTTTGGCCTTTGTGGGCCTGTCAATTTCTTTGGGGGTTTCTACCCCCGGCATGGCGGGAATGACCGCGCCGGATTTTTCGGCAGCTTCCATTACCCGGCTGATAAGGGCATGGCTTACCCAGGGACGGGCGCCGTCATGGATAAGGACATATTGGGGCATGTATTCTTCAAGGGTTTTAAGGGCGTTATATACCGAGGCGCGGCGGGTTTTGCTCCCGCCTGCAAAAATGATACGCCTGTCATTTTGAAGGCAGACAGGCAGGGCGGCTTTGGCGGCTTCTTTACCCCAGCCTCCCCGGGGGGGCACGGTGATAACAATGGTTTTGATTTGTTTAAAAGCCGCAAAGGAGGAAACCGCCGCGCCCAACACTGTCAGGGGCTTCCCTTCATTATCAATAAAAGAAGGGTCAAAAAAGCAGTATTCTTTTTTTACCCGAAAAGCGCCGCTTCCCATACGGCTTGAACTGCCTGCCGCGCATATCAGCGCGGCAAAAGAAGATCCCATTTGACACCGTTAGCGCGATTCAAGCCGGGCAAAGATCATGTTTTCCACTTCCTCTTTGGGCTTGCGGAGGGAACAAGAAACCTCATCTTTTAGGATGGTCAGGGCAGTATCGTAAAGCTTCCGCTCCTGAATGGGCAGCTCTTTCATTTTGCTCCGGTGGTAAAGGGTACGGACTATGGTAGCAATGTCGATAACGCTTCCTTTTTTAAGAAGATCCTGATTCATCTGGAAACGCAGCTTCCAGTCTGAAGGAATATCGCCGTAATCTTCGCCGATAAGTTCCAGGGCTTTGTTTGCTTCGTCCCTGGATACAATGGCCCGTATCCCCAGTGATTCGGCCGCTTCCACCGGAGCCATGATAGTCATATCCGTTACTTCGATATAAATAGTGTAATAAGGCGTTTTTTTGTCTTTAAAAACCCGGTCCTCAATGGATTTGATGATTCCAACCCCCTGGGCGGGATAAACCACCTTTTGATCAATTTGGAAAACTTTTGATTTACTCATCTTTTATAATATACCATTATAACTTTCCCATGGCAACGCCGGGAAGCGGCCTAAAGCCTTTAAAAGAAAAATATTTAAAAGGATGCAGATCCAGCGCGTTGGGATACCATCCGGCCAGCTCATCAGTGTCTACTATATTAAGCGCGGGACTGTAAGAAATGGGCAGCACGGATCCCCGGTTTAAAAGCAATTCCTCGGCTTCCGCCAAAGTTCTCCAGCGGCGGTCCCCTTCTTCGGTCATGGATTTTTCCATCAGGGCCTCGTAGTCGGCGTCATTGTACCGGGCATCGTTCAGGTTGGAATCCCGCCGCCACATTTGCAGAAATGTATAGGGGTCGGCAAAGTCACCTACCCAGGTAGTGGCGCCTATATCATAATCGTTTTGCTTTAATGACTGAAAGTAATTTCTATAGGGCACCACATCGGTTTTTGTCTCAATGCCAAGCTCGTTTATCCAGGCGCTTGCCATAATGTGGGCTATGCGTTCCGCTTCTTCCGACGGGGTAATACGGATTACCAGGCTGGGGAGGCCGGCACCTCCGGCAAAGCCCGCTTCTTCAAGGAGTTTCCGCGCTTCTTCGATATTGTCTTTTTCGAGGCCTTCAATTTCGGGATAGCCGGGAAGGGGGAAAATCAGGGTTTTTGCCGGAAGAAAATAGCCCTGCCGGAGCTCTTTCCAGGGGAGAGCCAAAACCAGCGCGCGGCGCAACCGGTAGTCGTCCCAGGGCCTTTTGGCGGAACGTATGTAGTAATAATGGGTGGCAAACATGGCGTTTACCAAAACCCCCGAAAGATCTGTCAGGGCATTGGTATCAACATTCCCGGCAATCCAGCGGCTCTCCCCGGAATTCCAGAGAGACGCCGCGTCTTCGTCGTCTTTGGCAAATTTAAGCGTTAGTTTATTAAGGGCGACGCTGTCGGAATCCCAGTAATATTCGTTTTTGCGGAGCGTCATACGGTCAGAGCTGTAGTCTTCCAGATAAAATGGGCCGTTGCTCACCAGTTTTCCGGAAGCCCAGGCCCGGTCATCCAGCATGGAAGGATGGATGGGGCTAAAGGAATGATGACAAAGCATACTGGGAAAAAATACCGCGGGATTGTTCAGCTCTACCACCAGGGTTTCGTCATCGTTAACGCTGATTCCCACCTGCCGGGGATCGTTGTTTTGTCCAAGCCGGTATTCCCGGGCGCCTTTTATAATGTCAAAAAGTGAGGAATAGGGAGCGTCCCTGCCGGGTTCCAGCAGAGAAAGCCACGCGGCGCGAAAATCTTCGGCTTTTATGGAATCGCCGTTTTGATATTTGGCATTTTTGCGCAGGGTAAAAGTCCAGGTTTTTTTGTCGTCTGATGTTTGCCAGCGCCGGGCTATAGCCGCTTCGGGCTCCAGGCTGTAGGGATTGTACGAAAAAAGCCCTTCGTAGATCCCCGTAAAGATCTGGGCCTCCTGGGAAAGGTAGGCCTTACGGAAGTCAAGCTCTACATTGCCCGACGAAAAGGTTACCGTAAGCTCGTCCCGGACGCTGGAACGGGGCCTGGTTTCGGCATAACCCGGCTCAACACCGTCAAAAGAAGGCTCCTCTTCGGGAACAGACAAGGGAGGCCTGGGGACAGGCAGGAGGTTTTGCTCTTCCGTCCGGGACGTGCCGGCGCAGGCAGCCAGGGACAGGCACAAAATCCAGAAGACGATAAGTCTTTTCAAGTTGTACCTCTTACGATTCAGGATTAACCCCAAGACGTTTAAGCTGTTCTTCTTCTTCTTTTTGGGCGCCGTATTCATGACGTTTGGCGTTGGCCCGGATAATGACATTTTTTATAGTCCCAAGCTCGGGTTTGATGCCTTTAATCCGCCCCCGTTCTTCATTGCCGGCCTCTGCCTTAAAGAATTCATCCAGAGCGGTCAGGATTTTATGCATCCCCTGAACTTCGTGGATATTTTTTTCCAGAAAAGAGATGATCTGATCATCGTGCATGGATTCAAGCTTGTTGAGACCCGGCCCGTTAGGGCCCAGGGTAGAAAGGATTCTTATCTTCCGTTCCAGCTCGTTCTTAAATGCGCTAAAATTGATCCTCTCCCGTACCGGCATTCCCCGGGCGGTATCAATGTATTCTACATCATAAAAAACCGGCTCAGGGGCTTTGTTAAACATCTGGGCCATAACCTTTTTCATCTTTTGCCAGAAGCCGCGGCTTTTGCTTTCCAGAAGCATATGATTTTCGTTTATTTTTACCGCTACTTCGGAAAAAGTCTGGGCGCTGTTTCCCAAAATCTGAGCGCCCTCAAGAAGTATCACTTTTAGATCCGGCTTGGACTTTACAGCTTTTGGCTTTGCGCTGGTCACTTCAAGGGTTTTTAGTATTTTTGCATGCAGCGCCGGCCCATCGCCCGAATAATCCTCTTTTATTACTTCTTCCGCCAGATCCGGATAAAAAGGTTTGCCGGGATTTGCCTGGGTGAATTTCTTTTTTAAGAGCGAGAGCTGGACGGCATCCTGGGGCGGGATCTGGCTGGTAACCGTATCCCTAAGATCCAGCTTGTAAACCTCCCGTTGATAATCCGTAAGATTTTTAAGGCCGTTCATGATAGGGGCATAGGATTTATTGAGATTCGACAGGGATTCACTTATTACACTCATGGTAAGAGGATCAACGCCGACCTTTATCTGGTTCGTCATCTCCGCCACAGCCCTGGTTACCGAGGATTGGGAATCCGGCGTCAAATGGGGCCAGTCGATATACCGGACAAGGCCCAGTATTTTTTTAATCCGTTCAAGGGTAAGGAAATCGGCGCTAAACTGATAAAAGTTAACCAAAAAATCAAGCTGGTTGTCATAAGCTGAAAGGCGTAAGGTAAGCTCTTCAATGCGGTTTGCTTCGCTGAATGCGCTGGTGTCGGGAACTTCAATCTCGCCGATTTTTACTTCCTGCTTATAGGGATCTTCGTGAATAAGGCCCTTTTTCAGGTAGAGGTTATAAAGCGAAGCAGACCCGGTATGGTACAGCCTGAGTTCTTCTTTGAATTTGGGAAGCTCCGTTTTGTCAAGCCAGTCGGCCCTGTTCTTTAAAGCGGCTCTAAGCGCTTCTTTATATTCGTTAGTGTCAGTCATTACATTCAGTATGTAATAATTTTCGGATTTACGCAATCTTCTTATTAACAACTTTTAAATAATGATGTCCATAAAGTACCAAGCGCTTTTTATTCTTAAGCCCGTATTAAAGGTATGAAAACATTGTATTGTAAAGGATTATTGCCCTTGCTGCTGATCCTTCAGGCGGCCTGCTCTTTTTCTGTCTATGATGAATACAAGGCCGTTCTTCCGGAACCGCCGCTTTCATGGCTGGAAATTTTGGGGGAACCCCACTGGCGGCTGGAATGGGTTTCCCGGGAAGGCACGTGGAAGACCCGTGAGATAGCCCCGGCATCCTGCGGCGCCGGGAGCCTGAAGGCCGGGCCGTCTTTTGAGAGGATTTCTTTTCCCCAGGAATGGACGGCGCCGGTATTGGCATGGCCCTATTGGCCCGAGAAAAAAATCCCCGCGGGACTAGCCCGCCCTGCCGGGGCTCTTTTTCCCTGGGATGTCCGCACGGGCCGCCTTGAGCTAAGCTGGCGCGCCGGCGTGGATGCGTACCTGTGGCAGCGCCTTGCCGCCGAAGCCGCCGCTCCCGGGGCGCCCGGGACCAGACCGCCCTGGTATTTTGACTGGCAGCGTTTCCGTGAATTTATGCAGGGCGATACCGTTCAGGATGCGGTAAAAAAAGACCCCTGGACCGCGGATTGGAAAACCATTGCCCGGAAATTGGCGGCCTCAGGCTTTAACAAGAATTATTTTGCCCCGCTTAACAGCGGAACGGCAACAATCCGGGGCCCGGATACGCTCTGGTACGGCATGAGCCCCTTTTGCGGGGAAGTAAAGACCCAGGACGGCTTTCTTTCCTTGCCCCTGGGAAATGGGGATGAAACCTGGTTTTCCACAGCGGGCATACTCCGGTTTAGCCAGGAAACCTCGCTTTTTATCTCCTGGGAAGATTAGGAGGCATATAAGCGCGTTTACCCCGCACATTCAAACAGGACGCCCGCGCTATGCCCCCGGGCACCGCTTTATATTTCATGTTTTGTAGGCTAAACTGCGTATATGTTTTTCCGTCTTGCCCCATTGCTTGCCGCGCTTGTGTGCGCGTTGACAGCCTGTTCCCCAAAGGATGCCGGAACGCCCCCCCCTTCCGGGCAAGACCCGCAGCCGGAAAGCTCCCCGCAGCGGTGGGAACGCTTTGCCCATTGGCAAAGCATCGCCATTCTCGAAACAGGGGCAAATCCCCTTTGGTTCGAACTTCAAAACGGCGGCCCGGTTTTGATCAATTCCCCCGGCGAAGCTTCCCTTTCCGCGTTTACGCCCTGGCCCCACGCCAGGAACGTAACCGGCCTTTTGCCCTGGGAAGGCAGCCTCGTCCTGGGCGTAAACCGGGACGGCTTTCTTGTCCTAAGCCCCGACACCGCCGACACCCCGGCCGGAATTTCCGGCAGAGCGCTGCTGTCCCGTTCCGCGGAACCCGCTGTCTGGGAACAGTATACTTCCGCCTCTCCTTTTATGCTTGACGGAAGGCCGGCGGCTTTGATTTACCGCAACAATTTCTTTTTGGAAAACAACTCCCCCCCGCCCGAATACCGCATTGCCGCGCTGGACAAAAGAAGCGCCGTTCCGCTCGGGGTTTTCCTTCCCGGTACGGATCAGTTTCCGCCGGATTGGGAACTGGATTCTTTCAGGCCCGGCGCCGACGGCTTTTGGTATTACAGGGCGGCGCCGTTGCTCCAAAAAGCCGGCGAGCCCCAAACCGAATACTACCGCACCGAAAATCCCTTTAACCAGGGAGAAAAAATATCCCCGGGCGCGTGGCGCAATTCCCTCGGCATGGAAAGCGCCGCCGCCGCGCCGCCAGTTCTTGCCGCCGTCCTTGCCCGCGCGGCAATGCCGGGCATTGCCGGGGCTGTAGCGGCGGCGGTAATTTCCCCGCAATTTTTGGGGGCCCGTGTGTACATAGACGAAGGTTCCCCCGGCGCCAGGGGCGAGGCTTTGCAGGTATTGTCGGGATATTATTCCCCGGACCCGCCCTTTGCATTGACGGTTTTTCCGTCCGGGCAGGGCAGTTGGGGCAAAGGCGCCCCGGACGGCAGTATTGCTTTGGGCGATTTTTCCCTGCCGGCCCTGCCCGAAGGCTTTTCTTATACCGGCGCCGGCCTTGCGGGAACGGTACTGGCGGCATCCTGGGAAGAACAGGAAGATTCCGCCATTGGGGCCGCGGGTTTTATGGTGATGGATGCCGGGGCGGTAATCCCCTAAAAATCACCGCCAGGAGCGTGCGGCCCCCTTTGTCTGCTACACAACCCCCCTAAACCCCCGTTTTTTAGTCAAAAATCTCTATTCGGAAACCCGTTCAACACAAACGGGCACCCGATCAATTCATTCGGGCACCCGATCAATTCATTTGGGCACCCGATCAACTCATTCGGGCACCCGAAGAACTCCTTCGGGCACCCGATCAACTCATTCGGGCACCCGATCACCTCATTCGGGCACCCGATCAACTCATTCGGGCACCCGATCAACTCATTCGGGCACCCGATCAACTCATTCGGGTACCCGGTTAACTTATTCGGGGGCCCGATCAACTCAATAGGGCACCCGATCAACTTAATAGGGTTCCCGGTTAGCTCAACGGGATGCCGTGTCCTGTTATTCGGTTATCAGCTTAATTTGGGGAAGGTAATTAAAATCGGATACGTTGAGGGTAAACAGGGGAAGTTTTCTGGTTATTGACGTTGCGGCAATAAATGCGTCCGGTATTTGGAGGTTATGGCTTTTTGAGTAACTTTCAATAAGGTTTCTTGTTAATGTAGAAATTGTTTCATCAATTTCTATAACGTGATAGTCTTTGAAGGTCTTTTTTATGCGTCGGATTTCGTTCTGATTATTCGCACCAAGAAGAAGTTCCATAAGGGAAATTGTTGAAATTGAAAGCCCGCCCGGCTTGTCGATAAGCAATTTATCCCTTATTTGTGTATTGCCTCTAAGGTACTCAATGAGAATGTTGGTGTCGCAAAGATATACCATCAGCGGCGCTTCCAGGCTTTTTCACGGATCGACTCCAGGGAGATGTTACGATCCTTCCATATGCCAAACGCATCGGCGGGATCATCCGAAAAATCACCGCCAGGGGTTTGCGGGCCGCTTTGGACGGTTTTTCTTTTTGAAGATGGAATAAGCCGTATAAGCTTTAATTTTTCCATATCTTTAAGAAGATTTATTGCGCCGCTTTCAAGCACATCAATCGTATACGTCATACACAATAGTATAGCCCATAGGGTAACAACAGACAATGCCTCGTTTTCGGCCTCCGTGTCCTGTTATTCGGTTATCAGCTTAATTTGGGGAAGGTAATTAAAATCGGTAAATTTTCTTCGTGCGGGCTTGGCGTCTTGACTTTTTCTGCCGCCGCGGATTATACTGTTGTTATGAAACGGATTTTTCAATCGCATCATCATCATTGTGATTCTCGATGATTGGGGGTCCGTCGCCATAGGGGCGCGTAAACGGGTTTATATGCCGTGGATTCCTTCCACGGCTTTTTTTTTGAATTGCAAGGAGTATGGTATATGGAAAAACTGCGTATCCTTATCCCCAAAGGAAGGATATATGACAATGTGTCCAGGCTTTTTTCCGAGGCCGGGTTTCCCCTGTCTTTGGCGGATAGAACCTACAGGCCGCTCATCGGGACCAATTCTTTCCCGGCTTCCTGGCTTGACGCCAAGATCATGAAGCCCCAGAATGTGGGGGAACTTTTGGAGCTGGGCAGCCATGACGCGGGTTTTACCGGTACGGACTGGATACAGGAAAGCGGCGCGGATGTTGTAGAGGTTCTTGACCTGGGTTTTGACAGAGTGCGTATTGTCGCGGCCATCCCCGCGGATACCTGCGAGACGGCGCTTAAATCATCCGGAATTGTGGTGGCAACGGAGTATGTCAATCTGGCGGAAAAGTGGCTTAAAACATCGGGCTATAATTACCGGATTTTGCGTACCTATGGGGCAACCGAGGTGTTTCCCCCGGATGACGCGGACATGATCATTGACAATACGTCTTCGGGCCAAACCTTAAAGGATAACGGGCTTAAAATTATTGCGGCTTTGCTTGAGTCTTCAACCCGTTTTGTAGCGTCCAAAGCGGCTATGGCAAACCGGGAAAAGCGGGGGCGTATAGAGGAACTTGCCATGCTCTTTAAGGCGGTTCTGGCTGGCCGGGACCGGGTGATGCTGGAGATGAATGTTACCCAGGAAAAGTTTGACGGCCTGGTTTCGGGGCTGCCTGCCATGCGGAGTCCTACTGTCGCGCCCCTGTGCGGTTCCGACGGCTTTGCCGTAAAAATTGCCGTAAAAAAGCACGAGGTGCCGGATCTTATTCCCCGGCTTAAACGGCTGGGGGCTCAGGATATTGTGGAATATGATTTGCGTAAAGTTGTTGAATAGTGTCTGTCCGCAAAGCCGGTTGCTTTGTGGACGGAACGGATTTTGTGTGGAGGCGATATGAGAACTGCGGAGGTTTCCCGGCAGACTGGGGAAACAAATATTACAATTGCGTTAAATTTGGACGGCGGCGGAAGCGCGCGCCTTGAGTATCCTATTGGCTTTATGGCCCACATGCTGAATACTTTTGCAAAGCATGGCCTTTTCGATTTGGAAATAAAAGCCGAGGGGGATCTTGAAGTGGATCAGCATCATCTGGTGGAAGATACAGGCATAGTGCTGGGGCAGTGTTTCGCCAAAGCCCTGGGAGACAAGCGCGGCGTGCGCCGGGTTGGGAGCTGCCTTTTCCCAATGGACGAAACCCTTGCCCGTTCGGCGGTGGATCTTTCCGGCAGGGCGTTTCTGGTTTTTGAGGCGGGCCTTTCGGGTATGCCCCTGGTGTCGGCCCAGGCCCAGGGCAGGCCCGCGTCTTTTCAGACCGATACGGTAGAAGATTTTTGGCAGGGCTTTGCTTTTTCCCTTGGGGCCGCCATTCATCTGGATATACTGCGGGGCCGAAGCGATCATCACAAAATCGAAGCCCTGTTTAAAGCTGCCGCCCGGGCTTTACGGGAGGCTGTCGAAATCGATCCCGCTTCGGTAAATCTTATTCCTTCTACCAAAGGAATGTTGGCATGAGCGGGCTGATTGGTGTGATTGACTACGGCGCCGGGAACCTTGGTTCCGTGATGAATGCCCTGAAACGTTTACATATACCTTCCTGTTTTGTTCGGGGTCCGGAAGAGCTAAGCCCTTCTGTTTACGAAAAAATCATCTTCCCCGGGGACGGCCATTTTGCAAGCGCGATGGCTGCCCTGGCCGGTTCGGGTTATGCGGATGCCATAAAGGAATGGATCAGAGCGGACAGGCCTTTTTTGGGAATCTGCATAGGTCTTCAGCTTTTGTTTGATTCTTCGGAAGAAGCCCCTCCCAGGGAGGGCCAGGATATTCGGGGCCTGGGTTTAATCCGGGGGGATGTTAAAAAATTCCCTTGCCGCAAGGTTCCCCAAATCGGCTGGAACGGAACCCGGGGCCGGCCCGGTTCAAGGCTTTTTAAAAATCTGCCGGAAGTTTCATTTTTCTACTATATACACTCGTATTATGTGGCTCCGCAAGACAGTGAAGTGATTGCCGCGGAAACGGAATATCACCTGACTTACTGTTCCGCTGTGGAAAGAGGGGCTTTGGCTGCGGTTCAATTCCACCCGGAAAAATCAGGTCCGGCGGGGCTTAAACTTTTGGAAAACT
>JAIRLQ010000038.1 GCA_031259345.1 Treponema sp. | reverse complement strand
ATCACGATACGGATCGCTCGTATCACGATACGGATCACTCGTATCACGATATGGATCACTCGTATCACGATACGGACCGCTCGTATCACGATACGGACCGCTCGTATCGCGATACGGATCGCTCGTATCACGATACGGGCCGCTCGTATCACGATACGGGCCGCTGGGGCTCTCCCCAGCATCACACACTTTTATCTATTATTCAATAGGTTCCTTGCTTTTGAGACTGGAAAGAATAGCGGGAAGGCCGCGGGGAAGCCTGAAATCGCACGTTTTAAGGCTTGTGCCGGAAATAATTACTTTATCGAAAAAGTTTGGAGGCATTGTCAATGTCCGACTTTAATTCGCGGGCGGTTTGGGAAAAGACGGAAACTCCGTACTTGCCTAATAGTTCAATAAAAGCCCTTTTTGAAAGGCCGGCCAATTCTGCGCAATATCCCAGGGCAAGTTTTCGTTCTTCGTACAGTTTTGCGGCAAGCATCATTTTTATGTCGAACTCGGAAAACGCGGCGCGGGGCGGAATTTTAAGGTCTATGGTCATCGCGGTGCTCCTTGCTTTTGAGTATAGTACAAAAATGGTAAAGGGGTAAGGGTTCCCTTCCCCTCCCTTCCCGCTTTTCCGGGCAAAAATGCTTGCAACTGTGTCTTTTTTTTTCTATTATAAGGCTAATGGTCCGGCCGCGGGGTAACCGGCTTTGCGGGCGGACGTTAATCGGCGCCTGCCCGGACGGCCGGCCGGTGTGCGGGCGGGCGCAGGTTATTTTGCAGCAAGGAGCCTTTTCATGGCAAAGTATCCCTTTAAGACGATTGAACCTAAGTGGCAGAAGTATTGGGAAGCGCACAAGACGTTTAAGGCGGCGGAAGATCCCGCCTTCCCCAGGGACAGGCGCCGCTTTGTGCTCGACATGTTTCCCTATCCTTCGGCACAGGGCCTCCACGTCGGCCATCCCGAGGGCTATACCGCGACGGATATTTATTGCCGCTTCCTGCGCATGTCCGGCTACAACGTGCTTCATCCTATGGGTTTCGATTCGTTCGGGCTTCCGGCGGAAAACTATGCCATCAAAATGGGGGTGCATCCGGCAAAGACCACCGCCGATAATATCAGCCGCTTTAGGGAGCAGATTAAGGCGCTGGGGTTTTCCTACGATTGGGATAGGGAGATTGCTACGTCAGACCCGCAGTATTACAAGTGGACGCAGTGGATTTTCCTTAAGCTTTTTGAGCGGGGGCTGGCGTACGAGAGTGAGAGCCCTATCAACTGGTGTCCTTCGTGCAAAACGGGTCTTGCCAACGAAGAGGTTGTGGATGGTTTGTGCGAGCGCTGCAAAACGCGGGTGGTGCGTAAGCGTATCCGTCAGTGGATATTAAAGATTACCGCGTACGCCGAGCGGCTTTTGGACGGGCTTGAGGGTCTGGACTGGCCGGAGCCGGTTAAGCAGATGCAGCGTAACTGGATTGGCCGTTCGGAAGGGGCTAATGTTGTCTTTGCTATCGACGGGTGTCCGGATGTGCTGGAGGTGTATACCACGCGGCCGGATACGCTTTTCGGGGTAACGTATATGGTGCTTTCGCCTGAGCATCCGTTGGTAGAAAAGGTAACGAGCGGGGGGCAAAAAGAGGCGGTGCGGGCCTACGTTGAGGCGGCGGCTCAAAAAAGTGATTTGGAGCGCACGGATCTTGCAAAGACCAAGACCGGGGTGTTCTGTGGCGCGTATGCGGTAAATCCGGTGAACGGCGAAAAGATTCCTATTTGGATTGCCGATTATGTGTTGATTTCGTACGGTACGGGCGCCATTATGGCGGTGCCTGCCCACGATGAGCGGGACTGGGATTTCGCGAAGGCGTTCAATCTGCCTATACGGCGGGTTGTGGCGGCGGAGCCGTCGGGTTCTTCCGCCGAGTGTACGGAATGTACGGCGGCGGAGGGGTGGTCGGTTAATTCCGGGCAGTTTTCCGGGCTTCCTACCGGGGAGGCAAAGGAAAAGATAACGGCCTGGATAGAGGGCCGGGGGTTTGGGAAAAGGACGGTAAATTATAAGCTTCGGGACTGGGTGTTTAGCCGCCAGAGGTACTGGGGTGAGCCTATTCCTCTTGTGCATTGCGAACACTGCGCCGCGGCGGGCGGGCGGGGCGCGGGGGCGGGGATTGTTCCCGTGCCGGAAAGCGAGCTGCCCCTCCGGCTTCCGGATGTGCAAAGCTACGCGCCTACGGGCACGGGCGAGTCCCCGCTTGCGGCTATTGACGAATGGGTGCATACAAAGTGCCCTATATGCGGCGGGGACGCAAAGCGCGAAACAAATACTATGCCTCAGTGGGCGGGTTCGTGCTGGTACTATCTGCGTTTCCTGGATCCTCATAATGACAAGGTGTTTGCGGGTGCGGAAAAGCAGGAATACTGGGCGCCGGTAGATTTATATGTGGGCGGTGTCGAGCATGCGGTGCTTCATTTGCTCTATAGCCGTTTCTGGCATAAGGTTCTGTTCGATTTGGGGCTGGTACATTCTGACGAGCCTTTTACTCGTCTTGTTAATCAGGGGATGATCACTAGTTTTGCCTACCAGCGTAAGGACAAGACGCTGGTGCCTACGGACATGGTGGAAAAAAGGGCCGACGGTGCGTTCGTAGAAAAGGCGAGCGGCGAGGTATTAACCGAGGTTATTGCAAAGATGTCTAAGAGTCTTAAAAATATTATCAATCCCGACGAAATTGTGCGGGATTACGGCGCCGATTCCCTTAGGGTGTACGAGATGTTTATGGGGCCGCTGGAGGTGTCAAAGCCCTGGTCAACTGCCGGTCTTATCGGGGTGTCGCGTTTCCTTGAGCGGGTCTGGGCTTTAAGCGAAAAGCCAATCGATAACGCGGCCATAGCGCATGAGGGGATTACCCAGTTGCTGCATAAGACGATTAAAAAGGTAACGGCGGATACGGCCAGCCTCAATTTTAATACGGCTATTTCCCAAATGATGATTTATTCCAACGAGCTTGCAAAGCTTGCGCGGCTGCCCGGATCGTTATGGGAGCCTTTGGTGATAATGCTTTCGGCGTATGCGCCGCATTTGGGGGAGGAGTTGTGGGAAAAAGCGGGGCATAAGGGTTCGGTTTCCAAAACGGCCTGGCCCGGCTACGATGAGGCTCTTACGGTAGATGCCGAAAATACTATTGTGGTGCAGGTGTCGGGCAAAATCAGGGACAGGTTTACCGCTGCCGCGGGTATGGCCGCTGAGGATCTAAAAGAGAGGGCCCGCGGTCTTCCGGGTGTTCTTAAATGGACGGAAGGGCGCGAAATTGTAAAGGTTATTTGCGTGCCCGGAAAGCTGGTTAATATTGTAGTAAAATAAGTTTGTTCCAAAACCGGAGTAAAGTTATGGAAAGAAAAGGAATTTGTGTTGCCGGCAATATGATTGTAGATATTCTTTATCCTGTAAACGGCCTTCCCGCGCCGGGGGAGCTTACCAGCATACAGGATGGGATTTCCCGTACAACCGGGGGCGCGCTTTGCAATGTTATTGGGGATCTTGCGCGCATGGATTCAACGCTTCCCCTTACTGCCCTTGGCAGAGTGGGGAATGATGCCGACGGCGAATTTGTTTTGGGGCAGCTTAAGCCGTTTCCAAACATCGATCTTTCTATGGTAAAGCGCGAGGGTATTACTTCGTTTACCGCTGTCATGGCCGACGAGATTTCCAAAGAGCGTACTTTTTTTCATTACCGGGGCGCTAATGCCAGGTTTTGCGAGGATGATATAAACTGGGATACAATCACATCCGCGTTGCTGCATATTGGGTATATACTTCTCCTTGACAGTCTTGACGAAGAAGACGCCGGGTATGGAACCAAAATGGCGCGGCTTCTCTGCCATGCTAAAGAGCGGGGTATTAAAACTTCCCTGGATGTGGTAAGTGAAACGGGCGACCGTTTTAAGCGTCTGGTTCCGCCGAGTTTAAAATATGCCGACTATTGCGTCATTAATGAGCTTGAGGCCGCGCAGGTTACGGGCATGGAAATACGCGATGAAGGGGGTGCGTTAATCGAAGCAAAGCTGCCCAAAATTCTCGAAAAAATGATGGAGGGGGGTGTCTCGACTTGGGCGGTTATTCACAGTCCCGAAGGGGGCTATGGTCTTGACAGTAGCGGGGCTTTTAAAAAGTCGCCTGCTATTAATGTTCCCAAGGAGTACATTAAAGGAAAAGTTGGGGCCGGCGACGCTTTTTGTTCGGGGGTGCTCTTTGCCGCCCAGGCAGGCGGCGGCCTGGAAGAGGGTCTTGAGATGGGGAACGCGGCGGCGGCGGCTTCTCTTTCACAGCCCGGCGCTACCGAAGGCATGATCCCGGTAAATGAATTGCTGCGCTTACGGGCAAAGTTCAGTTAGGGGGAGTTATGCGGGCAGTAATGTACGGGGCGGGCAATATAGGCCGCGGCTTTATCGGACAGCTTTTTGCGTCTTCACGTTACGAAGTTACTTTTATCGACGTTGCGGATAATGTAATCGACGCCATTAACCGCGACGGGCGCTACCCGGTGCGTATTCTTTCGGAGGACGCTTTTGAAGACCGCTGGGTAGATGGCGTAAAAGCGGTTAACGGCAACAATAAAGAAGCAGCGGCTTTGGCAATAGCGGAATGTAACGTTATGGCTACGGCGGTGGGGGTGCGGGTACTTCCCTTTATCGCTCCGGTAATCGCGGCGGGTATTAAAAAAAGGCTGGAAGCCGGCGGCGGGGCCCTGAACATAATTATTTGCGAGAATTTAATCAATGCCAATAAAATTCTGGAAGGTCTTATAAAAGATCATTTAAGCGAAGAAGAAAAATGTTTTTTTGATGAACGGGTCGGTTTGGTGGAAGCTTCTATCGGGCGTATGGTGCCCATACAAAAAGCGGAAATGCAGGACGGTAATCCCCTTCGGGTCTGCGTTGAAGCTTACGGTTTTTTGCCTGTAGACAAAGATGCTTTTAAGGGGGAAATTCCGCAAATTGCCGGCATGTATCCTTTCGATAATTTTGATTTTTACATTCAACGGAAATTGTTTGTGCATAATATGGGGCACGCAACCTGCGCCTATTTTGGAATGGTTAAAGGGGACGAATATATTTACCAGACCGTACGCCGCAGCAGTATTCTTTTTATTGCACAGAATGCCATGCTGGAAAGCGCGCTGGCCCTTTCCGCGGAATTCAACAAGCCCCTGCCGGATTTGCATTTTCATATCCGCGACCTTTTAAACCGTTTTTCAAACAAAGCTTTGGGCGATACTTGTGCGCGGGTGGGCGGCGACACAGCCCGCAAACTGGGGCCGGAGGACAGGCTTGTCGGGGCTATCAAATGCTGTGCCGGACAGGGCATAACGCCCGCGTTTATTTCCGCCGGGGCGGGCGCGGCCCTTTATGTCCACTTAAAAGAAAAGCAGCTCGGCCAAAACCGGGAAGCGGCCGAAACTGTACTGTCAACAATTTCCGGCCTTGCACGGGAGAGCGAAGAAGCCAAACGTATCATTTTATTTTACGCTATGATATGCGAAGGCGCCGATTTTAAGGATATTATCGCCCTGGCGGCCAAAACCGGAAACAAACAAATTATTTGAAGCTTTCCTAAAACTTTGGGTTTTGGGAAAGGCTCGAAATTATTCCATATTGAAGAAGTTACCGGACATAAGGAAAATAAGATCGCTATGTTGAACGTGCATATACCAAAGGATTCATTCTTTACCCTCTAAGGGGCTTTGTATGCCTGTTTATTAAAAACAGCGCAGGCACACCGAAGATACAAAAACATCCCATCAATATAATCATGGAGATAAAACCGCCACGGCTTTGCATCAATCCCGCGCCATAGGGACCGAGGAATGCGGCAATCAGCAGGACCAGGTTTACCAGGCTGAAATTTAGGGAATAGTATTTTTGCCCAAAGATCTTTGCGGTGTACGCGGAATTGCAAGGCGTAATGCCGCC
>JAIRLQ010000031.1 GCA_031259345.1 Treponema sp. | reverse complement strand
GTTTTCGTTTGAGATGCCAACGCCGCTGCGCTGGTGTTTCGCAAGTAAAATGCGGCGGAAACTGCAAACCCTGGATGTATCGCACTACGAGGGCGTCATTTGGATTAGTGTTTTTAACTGCGGCCCTGACTCGGTGATGGGCCCCCTGTTTCGCGATGTGTGCGGGCGGCGTTCAATTCCGTTTCTGGAATTGTTGTTTGACGAACATACGGCTCAGGCGGGAATTGATACCCGTATCGAAGCCTTTGTTGACTCTTTGGAATGGCGGAAGGCGCGGCAATGCGTATAAAGGAAAAGAAGCTCGCGATACCGAATTTGGGGAATTACACCATCGCGCTTGATTCCGCCGTGCGTTCCCTGGGAATTGAGCCCTGGAGTTCGACAAAAACACCGGCGCACGCGCTGCGGCTGGGAATAGCGGCGGCGCCGGAATCGCTCTGCCTGCCTTTTAAGGCGCATCTGGGGCACTTTATAGAGGCCGATGACGCGGGATGCGGCCATGCCCTAATGGTGAACAGCCTGGGGACCTGCCGGCTTAGTTATTACCGGATGCTTATGGAAAATATCCTTAAAGGCATGGGGCGGAACATAAAGATTTGGGGCCTGGGTTTTGACGGTATTAAACCTCCGGTGATCCGTTATTTCGATCCGCCGCTTTTTCCTTTTATTCACGCGGTTTTTCTTGCCCTGGAAAAAATAAGGGTTATTGACACAATCGAAATTGCCGCGTGGAAGGCGCGCCCGCTGGAAGCATGCCGGGGCGATGTAACAAAACTTACCGAAGACTGTTTTGCCGGTCTTGCCGCCGCCGGCACGATTCGCGCCGTAAAAGCGCTTAAAGAAAAATATGCCGGCTTATACAAAAAAATCCCGCGGAAAAACACCGGCGGCGTCCAGCCTTTAAAAGTCGGTCTTATAGGCGAAATTTCGCTGCTCCGCGACCGTACCTTAAATCAGAATGTCGAGATTATGCTGGGAGAGCTTGGGGTGGAGGTGCGCAATTTCTTTTTGCTGGGCGCCGAGTTGGGAAATATCTTTGGCTGGGGGACCGTAGGACAGCGCGCGTTTACCAGAAAAGAACTGGCAAAAATCGCCCGTCCGTATTTGTCGAACCCCGTGGGCGGGCACGCGCTGGATTCTGTCGCGCATACCTTGCGCTGCGCGGACGAGGGTTTTGCCGGCATGGTCCATCTTTTGCCGGCGGGCTGTATGCCGGAAGTAAGCGTCCGCCCGATTTTGGCGCAAATTTCGCAGGAGAAAAACATTCCGGTTCTGGAGCTGAGCTTCGATGAACACAGCGCCTCAGCCGGCCTTGCGACGCGGATTGAAGCTTTTGTCGATATGCTCAATGATTCAAAAAAGCGGAGGCGTTTGGCATGAAAAAGGCCTATCTTGGCGTCGATGTGGGGTCAATTAGTGTTAATTTCGCGTTGATAAACGGCGAAAAAGATTTACTCTTTCAGTCCTATCTCCGCGGCCGTGGCGATCCGATACAGACGATTCAGCAGGGTTTGGCGGAATTATTCGCCTTTTTGGCACACGAGGATAAATACGAAATTGCCGGTGTTTGTACCACAGGTTCAGGCCGTGAACTTGCGGGTATCCTTTTAGGCGCAGATTTAATCAAGAATGAAATTTCGGCCCATGCCGTAGCGGCGATCCATGTTATGCCGGATGTACGGACGGTGATTGAAATAGGCGGGCAGGACAGTAAGGTTACGATTATTCGTAACGAGGTTGTCGTCGATTTTGCGATGAACCTGGTATGCGCGGCCGGGACGGGGAGTTTTCTGGATTCCCAATCGCGCCGTTTGGGGCTCTCCATCGAAGAATTCGGAGAAATCGCGCTCATGTCGGAAAACCCGACGGCTATTGCCGGCCGCTGCACGGTATTTGCCGAGTCCGATATGATTCACAAACAGCAGATCGGTTTTCCGCAGAAGGATATTGTAATGGGGCTCTGCCTTGCCCTGGCCCGCAATTTTGTGGGGAATGTCTGCCGGGGTAAAGAGTTGCGTCCGCCGTTTTTGTTTCAGGGCGGCGTGAGCGCCAACCCGGCAATAAAGCGGGCATTTGAAATGGTTTTGGGCTTTCCCGTGATCGTTCCTCCCAATAACATGGTTATGGGCGCATACGGCGCGGCAATGCTTGTCCTGCAAAACGCGCCGGAGCAGACGCTGTTTTTTGGCGCGGAAATATCCGCGCAGAAAATACACAGCCGGGGTTTTATTTGTTCGGACTGTTCAAATCAGTGTGAAATAATCGAATTACTGAAAAACGGTACGGCTGCCGGCCGCATCGGCGGCCGCTGCGAAAAATGGCGGGACCGGATTAGGGCGCCTCTGCCATTAACATGACCATTTCTTTATGCTATACTTAATAATATGTTTCTTGATTTCCTCTTTCCTTTTTCGCGCATAAAGGTTTATGCTCTGGTTGGGGAAAGCGGTACAGGCAAAAGTTTTAGGGCCAAGCTCGAGGCGCAAAAACGCGGCATAGACCTTATTATCGACGACGGCCTTCTTATCAAGGATAACCGCATACTGGCGGGACATTCGGCAAAAAAAGAAAAAACATTTATGGCCGCGGTCAAAGTTGCCCTTTTTGATGAAAAGTCCCACCGGGACGAAATGGCCAGGAAGCTTCAGGGAGAAAAGGCAAAAAAAATCCTTATCCTGGGTACGTCCGAAAAAATGGTAACAAAGATTGCCGCCAGGCTTCAGCTTCCCCGGATTTCAAAGATCATCAAAATCGAAGATGTCGCAAGTCAGGAAGAAATTGAAAAAGCCATACGCACCCGGCGCATTGAAGGGAAACATGTAATCCCCGTCCCGTCCATCGAAATTAAACGGAGCTACCCCCAGATTTTTTACGACGCCATAAGGGTCTTTAAAAGAAAGCCCCTGGCAAAAGGCATTGGCCCCCTTCCAAAAGTGGTGGAAAAATCCGTTGTAAGACCTGAGTATTCAAAACGGGGAACCGTGCAAATGTCGGAAGCCACCCTAAGCCAGATGGTGCTTCATTGCGTAGCCGAACACAGCCCGGAAATCCGGATAAAAAAACTGGTGGTTCGCAACGAAAAAGAAGGCTGCAGGCTGGTTATTACCATCGACGTTCCCTACGGCACCCAACTGGGCGGAAACATTCACGAACTGCAACAGTATATTATTGACAGTATTGAGCGTTTTACCAATACCCTTATTGAAGAAGTAAATATCATTATCGACAAGATTATTTAAGAGGAGTCCGTTATGACAAAGCGCTTATGCTTATGCTTATTACTTTTTTGTTTATTTACGGCCTTCTCCCTTCATGCCCAGGCGTCTTTACGGACAAGCCATTACGAGATCCATTTTACAGCCGGGGATGAAAGTGCGGCCCAGTCCCTTTCCCGGGAACTGGAACTCCGCTTTGACGCGTACAACAGGCTGTTTCGTTTTAATCCCGAATCCCTGGACGGCCCCCTAAAGGCCCGGATCTTTACCAGGCGGGATGCTTACGATGCCCATGTTACGGCCCGGGCCGGCCAGACAAAAGACGGCGCCGTGTATCTTCATTATAACAACAAAGAAAACAGGGAGCTTGTAATCTGCCGGGGGAGCCGGGAAGAATCATCCGCCCTGCCCCATCAGGCTTTTATTCAATTTTTGCGGGGTTTTATTTCAACCCCCCCTTCCTGGATGCGGGACGGCCTTGCGATTTATTTTTCCGGCCTGCGCTATGATCCGGCTTCCCTTTCGCTGGCTTACGAAGAAAACCTCTCATTTCTTGAAAGCGTTAAAAAACTGGGGAAAAACGCCCCCGACATAAAAACCCTTTTAGAAGCCGATTCGGTTCCCCCAAAGAAGATTGAGGATTTTCAAAGCTGTTCCTGGGCTCTTGTCTCCTTTTTCCTGAGCGGCTATTCGGCGGATTATTACCGCACCCTTATAGAATGTTTTATGATCCTTTCCCCGTCCGCAAGCGCCGCGGCCAACGGCCGGTCAGTGTTAAAACGGATGGAGGCATGGATCGATTTTGATGAATTTAAAACAAATTATTTTTCTTACCTCGATTCGAGGCGGACTTACAACGAGCTAATGGAAGACGGCCGTAAAGCCTACGAAGCAAAAGATCCCATGAGGGCCGAATTAAGTTTTTTAAGCGCCCTGGATCAAAAGCCTTCGAGTTACGCGCCGTATTACTATCTGGGGCTTATCTACTATGAAGAAAAAAATTATGCCCTGGCGGACGAATATTACCGCCTGAGTTTACAGCGCGGCGCGGACGAAGCCCTGGTGTGCTATGCCCTTGGGATTAACGCAGCCCAGGCGGGCAAAAACACCGAAGCCATACAATGGCTTGAACAGGCGGCGGCAGCGGACCCAGGCCGTTATAAAAATCGCGCCGAAGAATTAATCCAAAGAATGCGGCTTTAAGGTAGTCTGGCCGAAAAGTTTGAAAAACTTGTTCGGACAAGCCCCAGACTCGAAATAACAACAGCCTCAAGTAGCCGGTTCTTTGGGGGGCCCCGCGCGGCGTCTTTGGCGGTGCCGCCGTTTTTTTACTTCCCCTTCGGAATCAAAGGCCCTGCCGTCCCCGCCGCCAAAACGGAGCTTTTTGACGTTTACGCCGTGCTCGGCAAAAAGAAGCCGCACCGCGTGCTCCAGTTCTACCCGCGGGGGGTTCATGGGAAGTACAAATTTACGCGCCATGTTAAAGGCTTCTTTATAGCGCCCCGAAGGAGGGCGCAAAAGTTCGTCTTTATCATCCCCCAACCAATCCGCGTTTTCTTCCAGATAATCCCTTACAAGGCCCGCCATGGCTTCGCCGGGCAGATTTTTAAACCCTTTCTGATTCAGGGCAGCCATAGTCTTAAGATACTGCGCCCTAAAACCCGGCCTGGTCTTAAAAAGTTCCGCCGCCGCCGGCTGTAAATAACGATAGAGACCCATTTTGTCCAGGCTCGCCACAATGTCCCCGGCGCAGGAAGAGTGGAGGATTTTAAAAATTTCTTCCGTAAGCCGCGAAGGTGAAATGGACGCCAAAAGGCCGGACTGTTTCCGGATTTTCCATTTAAGCGTAAAAGGAAGGCTAAAAGCCGCCTGTACCGCGTACTTGACCGCCCGGATCATGCGCACAGGGTCATCAACAAAAATATGCCTGGGGTCGATGATGGGCCTTATCTTTTTTGCTTTTATATCCTTCATGCCGCCGACATAATCAATTACCAAACGGTCAAGGGGATCATAGAAAAGAGCGTTCAGGGTAAAATCCCGGCGCTTGACATCTTCTTCTATGGTACCAAAAGTGTTGCTTGTGGGGCCGTCTTTTATTGAACGAAAGGTAGAGACTTCAAAAACCTTTGCGCCAAAGTACACATGAACCAGACGGAACCTGTGGCCTATGACCCTTGCATTCCTGAATACCTTTTTAATCTTTGCCGGGCTTGCCTCGCTTACTATATCAAAGTCTTTGGGCTTTTTTCCCAGAATCAAATCCCTCACTGCCCCGCCTACTATGTAGGTTTCGTAGCCGTTGGCCCTGAGTTTTTCTACGATATAAACGGCTTCATTTTCTACATCCCGAAAATTAATGCCGTGTTCATTCCTGGTATAGACCACCGCGATTTTTTTTGGCTTACCGCTTTCTTCCGCTGAATAACGAAATCGCAAAGATGCCTCCGGATACAATTCTTGGATTCAATCTTTTTGTATATGCCTAAGCAGCCAAGAAACAAGGCTTTCGGTTACCTCGTCCCTGTTGGTTTCGTTTAAGGTTTCGTGCCTGGCTTCGGGGTAAAGGACAAATTCCAGATCCTTAATACCCAGCGCGCGATATGCCGTTGACAGAGCGGAAATACTTGCCCCCATATCACCCACCGGATCGGCGGTCCCGGAAAAAATATAAACAGGCAGGTCTTGCCTGATATTCTTCATTGCCTCGCTTTTATGAATCTTTCCCAAAAGGCCCAAAAGGTCACGATAAAACCCGGCGGAACAAAGGTTCCCGCATAGAGGATCATTAATATAGGCGTCCACTTCCGCCTGGTCCCGGGAAAGCCAGTCAAAGCAGGTCCGGTTTGGGCGGAAGGGTTTTGAATAGGGCCCGTCCGCCACTGCCCTCGCTAACTTTGACCCCCTGCGGCTTCCGTTTAAAAAGGCAAGCAAAGCCATGAAGAAGCCGCCCAGGGCGATTTTCGCGCCCGCCGGCCCCCGGGTACCCGAAAGGATGCAGCCTGCCAGGGGACACGGCTGCAAAGCAGCCGGATCGTTTGTCCGCGGAACAATACCGGCAAAGGTCTCGATATAGTTTTGGACAATAAAAGAACCCCAGGAATGTCCCATAAGAAAGAGGGGCGTTCCGGGCAGATCTTTAAGGATTTTCCGGTTTATGGCGTCTACATCGGCGCTTACCCTTGTAAAGCCTTCACGGTCCGCGCAGTGCCCCTTAAGGCCGCCCTTGCCGGGATCGTTCCCGCCTGATAAAGCGGTTTCACCATGCCCCCGCATATCCGCGGCCCAGACTTCTATGCCTTCTTTGTTGAGCCTTAAGGCAAGCCTTTCGTAACGAAGCGAATGTTCCGACATTCCATGGACAATATGAACAACAGCTTTGGGATTTGGAACCGGCCAGCGCCGGATAAAAAGACGGGTTCCATCATCCATAGAGTACCATTCCATTGTGCCATTATACTCCCCTGCCGCCTTTCTTGCAATAAGCCTATTCAGCAATTCTCACTGGTTTTCAACACGGGTAATGCCCACAGCTTTTCCGGCGGCAGGCCGGTAACCTTCCTGAATCGGGCGGCGTCTTCCCCGCTTATGTTCGCCCTTCCCTGCCCGCGCTTTTCGGCGATCACCTCCCGTATGCGCCGGTGAACGGCGGCGTCAACGGGGTAAAAAAAGGTGCAGATAAAGGTGATGAGGGCAAAGGCCGCGGGGAGTACCGCGAATACCAGACGGGTCCCGGTAATCACCCCCGGCGTCTGGGGGAAGAGGCCGTTCTGCGCCACATCCCAATCCACGGGAGTTTCACGGTATCCGAAGAAGCCAAGTATGACCGACACAAGGAACATCGCAAGCCCGGAGACAAGTTTTCTAAGGAAGGTAGCCACGCCGGAGCAAATTCCCTCCCGGCGTTCCCCATAGATGAGCTCATCCACATCCGTAAGGTCCGAATAGAGGTTCGAGGTGACCATCCCGATTCCGCTCACGCCGCCACGGCTCACGATTACACTCTATTAAGAAGACGGCGTGCCAGGTATCTAACGCCTAAAACCCCGCGTTTTAGTAAAAAATTAACCGGTTCAGGCAACTGCGCCCCATATTCAGGCAAACGCGCTCCGCGTTCAGGCAAACGCGCTCCGCGTTCAGGCAAACGCGCTCCGCGTT
>JAIRLQ010000011.1 GCA_031259345.1 Treponema sp. | reverse complement strand
ATGGAGTCGGGGTTCCAGGACTTTCTTTCAAAGCCTATTGATATGGGCCGCCTTGATACGATTCTAAACAGGTGGGTGCGCAAAAGGGAAAAGGAAAGTTCCGCCGAGTGGGCAGAAGAAGTTGCAAAACTTAAAAGCAAAAACAAAGCTTCCGCCGGGGAGCCTTCCGGGGCCGCGGAAAATTCCGCCGCTTCTGCGCCTCTGCCTAAAATCCACGGCATTGATTATGCGGAGGGGGTTAAGCGTATGGGTAACCGCGAAAGCGCCTACCTTCGTGTGCTTAAATCTTTTGCCAAGAATATGCCCGCCCAGTTGGATAGTATCCGGTCTATCAACGCCGGCGATTTGGCGGACTATACCATAAAGATCCACGGTATCAAGGGCGCGAGCTACGGCATTTGCGCCAACATAATCGGTAAAGAGGCGGAAGAGTTGGAAATGGCGGCAAAGCGGGGCGATGCCGAAGCTGTTATTGCCGCAAACGCCGCCTTTATTGCAAACATGGAAAGCCAGCTTGCCGACATTGCCGCCTATTTAGAGGCAGGGCTTGCACGCTAACCGGCGGTTAGCGTACAAGCCCTGTAGGCGCTATGTAACTATCACCCGGCAATAACGTTTTTTCCCTGCCCGCAGAATCAATTCCCCATCACTGTTAAGGCGGCCGGCGCCGATTAGCGCGTTTACGTCGCCGAGGGCTTCAAAGGCGCCCGCGGCGTTGCTTATAAAGGCGCCGCCCTGCTGTACCAGGCGGCGGGCTTCGCTCTTTGTGGGCACAAGGCCGCAGTCGGCAAAAAGGTCTACCACATTGTAGCCGGCCTCGAACTTTGTCCGGGGCATGTCCCGGCCCGGCATGGCGGATTTGTCGCCGCCTTCGCCGCCGAAGGCGGCCCGGGCGCCTGCCATGGCCTTGCCGGCTTCATCTTCGCCGTGGATAAGGGCGGTTACTTCCCAGGCAAGGCGCTCTTTTGCCTCGTTGGGGTTTTTCCCCGGCGCGCAAAGCTTTTCACATTCCTCTATGGGCAAAAAGGTAAACATAAGGAGGAAGCGCTTAATATCCGCGTCCTGGGTGTTCCGCCAATATTGGAAAAAATCGTACACGCTGGTTTTTGCCGTATCAATAAACACCGCGCCCTTTTCGGACTTGCCCATCTTTTTACCGTCCGCCCTTTTGATAAGGGGGTAGGTAAGGCCAAATACTTCGGCCCCTTCAATGCGGCGGATAAGATCGGCCCCGGCGGTAATATTGCCCCATTGGTCGTCGCCGCCAATCTGCAGGCGGCAGCCGTGGCGTTTGTATAACTGAAGAAAGTCGTAGCTCTGCAAAAGCTGGTAATTAAACTCGATAAACGAAAGGCCTGTCTCCAGGCGGATTTTATAGGCTTCAAAACTAAGCATGCGGTTTACCGAAAAGTGGCTTCCGATTTCGCGCAAAAAGTCTATATAGTTAAGGTTGGCAAGCCAGTCTTTGTTGTTGGCAAATTGCACAGAGCCGGAATTGCCTGCGCCGGCAAAAAAACGGTCAAGTTGATCTTTAATGGCCCTGGCGTTAAAGTCCAGGGTTTCGTAACTGAGTATTTGGCGCAGTTCGGTTTTGCCCGAGGGATCGCCGATGCGGGCTGTGCCGTCCCCAATCAGGGCTATGCCTTTATGGCCTGCTGCCAAAAAATGACGGAAGGAAAAGAAGGGCACCATGTGGCCTATGTGCAGGCTGGGGCCTGTGGGGTCGCAGCCCAGGTAAAAGGTAACGGGCCCCTCGTCCATTGCCCGGGAAAGTCCGTCTACGTCGGTACACTGCTGAAAAAATCCGCGTCTTTTTAAATTTTCCAAAGCTGAATTCATAATATTGCTTCCTTGTTTATAAAATCTGACATTTTGGAACTGTCCTTCCCCCCCGATTGTTATTTTTTGCCGGAATGAAGGATAAATTCCATTTTTTCCGCGTTTTGTTTGATAAGGTTGTACCAAAGGGCTTTTTTCTTGGGCACTTCCGGGCTTTTTCGGCCCATAGCTTTTAATTTGTCGTAAACCGTAATGGCGTTTTTTGCCGCCTGCCATGCCTTTAAATAATTCCCCTGAAAAATCTGGGAAGAACGGGCGTCGATCTCTTTGTCTATAGTGTCAAGGTACGAGTCAAGCAGCATATCATATTTATCGGTAATCCCTTTTAGATAATCCAAAAGCAGCCGCTCAAAAACCGGGATTTCTACAATAATGTCGATCATCGTTTTTAAAAGCCCTACCGCGCCGGAATAGTCCTCGTCGTACAGATAGGCCTTGTTTGCCATGCGGCAAAGCTGCATAAAACTGTCATTGGTAATAGTTTGCATCCCGTGGACCGGTTTGGAGAGATTCAGGTTGAATTTTGGCATCACCTGGGCGGCTTTGACAAGGACGTCGGTCATGTCCTGAAAAATGCGCTGTTCCCAAAGGTTTTTGCTTATAGAGTCAAACAGCTTCATCAATTCTTCCGAAAACTGTTCTTTGTAGCGATCCTCGGGGCGGAACACCGCCTCGCAGGAAGGAATCTGAACTCCCTTAAATTCAATCTGTCCTGTATCCAAAAAATAAACCGTATTTTTCCTAAAGAGCGGGCACTTTTCCCTTTCGTTTTCTTTTACATAGCTCATGTAAACCTGTTTGGCTACCATAATTCGGGATTCTTTGCCCGAGAGTTCATTGGCCCTGGTCTGGAGCCTGGCGCCGGAGTTAAGAAGGAAGCCCGCAAGGTTCCCCTGCTTGGTGGTGATCATAGGGGTCTGTATGCTGCCGAAGTTACCGGTAATCCCGGCCGAAATTTTAAACGCCGGCAGGGCTTCATATTTACCGCTCCGCTTGGTGGAGATAGCGGGGTCGTTCACCACATTGGTTTTGGCAAAATAATCGATGATGGCCAGGGTAACCGTAAGGGCATCGGTAGCGCTGGCGGCAAGGACAACCATTTCATCGCCCCGTTCCCGCCGGCTCAAAGCCTGACAGACCGTAGCGATCCGTTTTACTTCCATGTCCATAGCCTCGTCCAAAGCGTGGGCCATGGAAAGGTTCTTCCGGGAATCCATGCAAAACTGGGTATAGCCGTGTATATCCAGCATGGCTATGTAAAGGTTTGAAACCTGCAAGGTAGCTTTTAGATCCCCGGCGTCGGGGAACTGCTTGTCCCCGATAACCATCTCGTCCCACAGACGCTTGTGAGTTGCGGGGGTCATATCGGCAAAGAAACCCCAATTTAAGCTTCTGATGAGGTTAAAAAGCCGCATTATCACCGGATGTGTCCGGGGATTCCGCAGGACAGGAGCGGCATATTCCTTTAATTTGGAAAAGATTGTTATTTCCTTATTCAGGATTTTTTCCGCCAAAAAAGAGTATAACTCATATTCAGATGTTGTATCGTTAAATTCCGCCAGGCTATTCACCATGTACCTTCTAAACTATAATATCACAAATAAAAAAAAATTATAGTATTATATAGGAATTTGCGCTATAATGTGTAGGGAAGTATGATAAATGGAAAATGCGGCTTTTTTAAATGATTCTGGTATTGCGTTAACCGAGGCAAACCGGCCCAACGAGGCTATAGCTATGTTCCAACGCGCCCTGACACTGGAGCCGGAAAACCCCTTGCTCTGGCTGAACCTGGGCATTGCCCAACAGCGAACCGGTGACTATGACGAAGCAATGGGCAGTTTTGAGCAGGCGGTCACTATCGATAACAATATGGCCGACGCGTGGTCATCGATGGGCCTTATTTTTTACGAACTTGACCTTTTTGACTCTGCCAGACAGTGTTACCAAAACGCCCTGGAGCGGGATAAAAGATCGCCTATGAGCTGGAATAATCTGGGGGTATTGTGCTTTGCCGAAGGAAACTACGAAGATGCGCGCCACTGCTTTGAAGAAGCCCTTATCATTGCTCCCCTTTATTACGACGGTCTTATCAATGCCCGGGATGCCTGCAGGGAACTTAAAGATTACCGGGCGGCGGCTGAATACGAACGGGTCCTTGGCGATTTTCCCCAGGAATTCCCCAACCGGGATACCGGAAGGGTCTTTAGCCTCCGCTAGCAGCCAATTTTATCGTAGATTTTTGCTCCCAGGAGCCACATGGGTGATAGTGTATGAAAATTCTATATATCGCGGAAATTGTAGGCAGGGCGGGGATATACGCCTGTAAAAAAGCCCTGCCTCTCCTTATAAAAAGCAAAGCCCCGGATTTAGTCATTGCCTGTGCCGACGGCGCCACCGGCGGTACGGGGTTAAAACGCAACCATGCCGCATATCTTCGCAAACTGGGCGCCAATGTTCTAACACTGGGAGAATGCGCCTTCTACAAAAAAGATCTGACCGAAACTCTGGAAAAACTCCCCTATGTGCTCCGTCCGGATAATCTTAATGTCGAGGCTCCGGGCTCGGGTTCCCGAATTTACAAGACCAAAGGCGGCAAAGTTGCGGTGGCTGTACTTTTGGGGCAAAGCGGCTTTACCCGGCTTCATGGCAACAATCCCTTTTCCGGCCTAAGCGTCCTGCTGGAACGTTTGCGCCAGGAAACGCCTTTTGTTATCATAGACTTTCATGCCCAGACAACAGGCGAAAAACAGATCCTGTTTGCCCTTGCCGACGGTCGCTGTTCCGCGGTTATAGGCTCCCACTGCCGGGTACAAAGCGCCGACGAACGGGTACTCCCCGGGGGGACGGCAGTCATCAGCGATGCGGGACGCACAGGCAGTATAGACTCCGTGGGCGGCTGCGAAGCGGATTCCCGCATAAAGGAATACATGACAGGTATCCCCGACTGGACCCGTGACACATGGGCAAAGCCCTGCCTTCAGGGTGTCTTTATTGATCTTGGCAACCCGGGAAAAGCGCGTTCCATTGAGCGCATTCATTGCCCGGTTGAGTCCGCCCCGGAGGCGGAACGCCCCGAACAAGAGGAGGATGCCGCGCATGATTAATACCGGCAGGGTTGTTAAAGTCCGCAGAAAAGAGGCGGACATACAGCTCTCTGACTGCCCGGAAAACGATGTCTGTTTTGGCTGTATGGCACAGGAGTGCAAAAGGCGTCCCCATCTTATTACCGCCCTTAACTCCCCGGGCTTTCCCCTTAGCGTAGGACAACTGGTAGAAACAGAAACCGCGGACAGTCCCCTGGGTGTGCAGCTTGTCCAGGCCCTGCTTCCTCCTCCCCTGGGCTTTACCGCGGGCTTTTTTCTTACCCGCCTTTTTTTTCCGTCTTCCGGCGAAGCAGCCGGGGCATTTGCCGGTATGGTCTGTATGATCCTTGCCTGCGCCCTCTTGTACCTTTACCGCCGGGTTAAACCCGCTAAAACCCAGGCAAGGATCACCCGCCTTTTGTCTTAAAAAAAGGCCCTAATTCCAAGTGCGTTTTTTTAATATCCCCGGTTTACGGCTAAATTTTGTTTGATAAATTCGGAAAATATCACTATATTGTATAAAGAAGGTTGTGCCATCTTTATTGGATAACCTTAAAGCCCGTCTTTGAGAAGGCTATTAGACTTGTTCAAAAACTGAGGTTTATGAACAACTCCATTAAAAGAATTTGCCGGGCATATTGGCCGGCAGGCGTTTTGACGCGAAGGAGTTATTGTGAAAAATACAAAAGGCTACATGGATTTAGGCTCGATTTTTGATGAAATTTTCGAAGCCGCCCAAAATTTTCAGGATGAGTTTCAGCGGAATTTTACAGGATTTGCGCCGGACATACGGGGCGGCGGCGGGCTCCGCTGGTCGCCGGGCTCACACTACGACGAAAATACCGATTATTACCCCGCCTATTCTTACCCGCCCATGAATGTATATATGACCGCCGACAGAAGCCTGGTTTTTGAATTCGCCCTGGCCGGCTTTGACGAAAAAGACATCAGCCTGTCTTTCCAGGGGGATTACATGGTCTTTTCCGCCTCTTTGCCCGGGGAAGAACCCATGCCTCTCTCTGAAAACGGGGCGGAAAATGCCGGTCAGGGCAATGTGCGGTATTTTAAACGCCGCCTTAAAATGAAGGACATAGAAAAGCAAAAGTATTTTGTGCCGCTGGACAAATATGCCCAGGAAAAGGTTAAAGCGGTATATAAAAACGGAATTTTAAAAGTTACGGTTCCCCCAAAGGAAGAACCGGATCAAAACGAAGGCGTAAAGATCGAAATTATCAACGAAAGCTAAATAGAGTCTGTCCATAATGTAGACACATTATGGACAGACATGGCTCTTTACTTCTTTAAATAATCCGCATTGATCCCCGAATAATCATTGTCGATTTTTAGGGAATCCAGAATTTGTGAAATTTGCCCCCGGTGGTGCAGGTTGTGGGCAATCAGGGACTGTAGGGCAAAATAGAGGGGCACCGTGTCGGGGTTGCCAAACCATTTCACCGGGGCGTCAAGATCCTTGTCCGTTAAGGCGGAGACAAAATCCACATAAGCCTTGTCCGCAATCCCGAAGCCTGCCGCGACTTTTTTCCACTGGTCTTCGCTGAGGCGTTTAACATCGTGGAAGATTTCTACCCCCGCAAGGGGAGCCAGGGCGCTTTGGGCCGCGGCGTTGTTGGGAACGGCATCCTTAAACTTGCCAAGGAAAAAAACCGTACCGCCCAGCACATGCCGGGCCAAACCCGAAAGACTGTCGTAATAGCTTTTGCGGCTTTCTTCCCGCTCATCGTTGGTCATTTTATCCAGGATGGCAAGAAACGCCGCGTCGGCATCGGCATTCTGTTTCGCAAAAATCACAAAAAAATCACTCATACTTACCTCTCTTGTCTGTCCACCAGGCAGGCTCATTTATTTCAGGAAGAAACGCAATGCAAAAACGACAAAAAGTATCCACGTAACAACGGTGATGTCTTTGAATTTGCCGGTAACCGCTTTAAGTATCACATACGCCAGAATACCGTAAACAATGCCGTCGGCGATGCTGTACGCAAAGGGCATCATCACAATGGCAAGGAAGGCGGGGATACCTTCGGTGGGGTCTGTAAAGTCAATACCCGTTACCGGTTTAAGCATAAGGTAGCCCACAAAGATAAGGGCCGGAGCGGTAGCCGCACTGGGGATTAAGAGGAAAAGGGGCGACAGAATC